>NZ_JAENWL010000176.1 GCF_016650095.1 Clostridium sp.
GTTACAGTAACATACCCCTCTTTAAAATGTAATGTATCTGAATCTTCCTCATGAATATCTTGTAATTCACCCTTAATCTCATACTGCTTTTCGCCATTTTCAGAAACAGATTCTATATAACAATTGTTATACAACCTACTTCCAATTTTACATACTTTAATCCCTTTTATTTCATTCTTTTCTAATAGGGGAATATTTACATTTAACACAATATCATTCTTAATATTATTCTTCTCAGCCGTTAGCAATATTTCTCCAGCATATACAGCTGCCATTTCATAATTTTCATTATTTTTCTTAACAGCCATAGAAATCGCCATGGCAGGTATTTTATAAATACATGCTTCAATAGCAGCAGAAACTGTGCCAGAATATAAAACATCTGTACCTAAATTTAAGCCTTTATTGATTCCTGATACTACCATATCTATATTACCATCAATAAGTTTATTAATTGCAATTTTTACACAATCCGCAGGCGTTCCATCTACACTAAAAGCTTTTACTTTGAGCCCTTCCATCTTAACTTCTCTCACAACAAGTGGCCTTGCAAGAGTTATTGAATGACCGCAGGCACTTCTTTCATTATCTGGTGCTACGACAATTACTTCATGATTTTTTTCGAGTTCTTTAGCTAGTGCATATATTCCCTTCGCAGTTATACCATCATCGTTTGTCAATAATAATCTCAATTTCATTCCTCCTTCTCACTCACTATAATAGATAACTATTATCTATTATCTATACTTATCTCACTCTCATTATACCCTTTATTTAACACCTGTTGCTAGAAACCTTTTAAATATAATAAGATTGACAGGAGCCCCTCAATGGACGGAGTATTCTCTCATTTATTAGGAACTTTAAAATAATTTTGCACATAATAACTTGGTTTCCGAAGCATTATTTTTATACAATGTATTTAAGATGAGTTATAACATTAGAAAAAGTATATATTATGTAAATTGCATTTGACCAAGCTTTAGTAATTCTTATCTAATTTTTAAAAAAGAGACTTTAAAAAAGTACATGTTTGAGCGAAGCGAGGTTGTATTTTTTAGTATCTTTCATTAAAATTCGTTTAGAATTGCTTAGCGTAGGGAACGCAATTGTAGTAATATTAACCGTCCCCGCTTTTTTGTCCTTTCTTTTACACGTTAAAAAAGTATATATTACGTAAATTGCATTTGACCAAGCTTTAGTAATTCTTAACTAATTTTAATGGACGATACGTAAAGAAAAGTACATGTTTGAGCAATAGCGAGTTTGTACTTTTTAGTATCTTTCATTAAAATTCGTTTAGAATTGCTTAGCGTAGGGAAACGCAATTGTAGTAATATTAACCGTTCCCGCTTTTTTGTCCTTTCTTTTACACGTTAAAAAAGTATATATTACGTAAATTGCATTTGACCAAGCTTTAGTAATTCTTAACTAATTTTAATGAATGATACGTATAGAAAAGTACATGTTTGAGCCATAGCGAGTTTGTACTTTTTAGTATCTTTCATTAAAATTCGTTTAGAATTGCTTAGCGTAGGGAAACGCAATTGTAGTAATATATACTTTTTCTTATTTTATCTCTTTTTTGTAGGCATTGTATGAATAGCTTCACCTTTAAGTCCTAAAACCGCTTCTTCAAAAGCTTCAGATAAAGTTGGATGAGCATGTATCATGCTAGCGATATTATCTACCTTCATGTTATTATTTATAGCCATAGTACCTTCATGTATTAAATCTGATGCATGGGGTCCCATTATATGCACTCCAAGGATTGTATTATCTGGAGTTGCTATAACCTTTACCATTCCTTCTCCTTCGCCAAGTGCTAACGCCTTGCCATTAGCTCCAAATACAAACTTACTTGTTTTATATTCTATTCCCTTTTCTTTGGCTTCATTTTCTGTTATACCAACGCAAGCAATCTCTGGGAATACGAAAATACAACTTGGTATTACTTCACTAGAACATACCTCACCGCAACCCATGATTCTTTCAGCAACTCTTTTGCCTTGGTGCGATGCTGCATGCGCAAGCATACTTTTTCCATTCACGTCACCAATAGCATAGATATTGGGTATATTAGTTTCATAATTTTCATCCACAAGTATAGATTTTTTATTAAAAACTATCCCCAATTTATCAACATTAAGTCCAAAAGTCATAGGTGTTCGTCCAACGGATACAAGTACATTATCTGCTGTAAACACAATTTCTCCTTTTTTCCCTTCAGCAGTTACAATTAGTTCCTCACCTTTTTTTTCAATACTAATTACCTTTGTATTGATGTTAATATCCATTCCTTTTCTCTTAAGTGAAACACTAAGTCTCTTTGTTAAATCAGTATCCACTGGAGCAAGGATACTTGGTAAAAATTCTATGACAGTCACATTAGACCCTAACGCATTAAATATCCCTGCAAATTCCATGCCTATAACACCACCACCTATAACGACTAAGCTGTTAGGCACTTCTTTAAATTCTAGTATATTTTCACTAGTAAATACCCCCGGTAAATTTATACCCGGTATATTAGGCATTGTTGGAATAGACCCAGTTGCTATAATTATATTTTTCGTTGCTATTTCTCTTAAGTCACCATTCTTAAGTAAAATAGAAACCGTATTTTTATCATTTAATGAAGCTGTCCCTAAAATCACTTCAATATTATTAGCCTTTAATAATTGTTCTACCCCACTTACCAACTGATTAACTATTTTCTCTTTTCTATTTTGAATTCCCTCTATGCTAACGCTATAACTATCAACCGTTATCCCAAATTCTTTAATATTTTTAAGATTATTTAAAATTTCGGCATTTCTATATAGCGCCTTTGTAGGAATGCACCCTCTATTTAAACATGTGCCACCAAGCTCTCCCTTTTCTACAACACAAACCCGTGCACCTAACTGAGCTGCCCTTATTGCTGCAACATATCCCCCAGGTCCTCCCCCAATTATAACTATATCCTTCTCCATAACTAAGTTCTCATCCATCGCTGTTCCCCCTATAAATTGTGTTTATACTATTTATGCATGCACTAATTCTTAATTTCATATATACTATTTCATAATTTTATATACACCATTTCATAATTTCAGCTATACTAATTCATAGTTTATCTTATTCACTAGCACTTTGAATTTAGAGTGAGGGTACATTTGAATAAGCTTTAGAACTATTTAAATTAAAGTTTTTAGCGATATGAAACGTACCAAACTCAAATTCAAACTGCGGTGAATTAGTTAAACTCAGAATAATTCATCTTCATAGTTTATCTTATTCATTAGCACTTTGAATTTAGAGAGAGGGACATTTGAATAAGCTTTAGAACTACTTAATTCAAGATTTTTAAAATTTCGTAGAGTGCCACAGGAAGTGGCACTCAGTCCTCCGCAACAGGACGTTGCATGGAGGCCGTTAGAAATTTTAAAAATCTTGAATTTTAGTAGTCCTTAGCGATATGAAACGTCCCAAACCTAAATTCAAAGTGCGGTGAATTAGTTAAACTCGGAATAATTCATCTATAGCTATGTTTAACTTGTTTTCGTATATTTTAAAACTGGATATCTTGCTGCCTTTACTTCATCTAACCTTCTAACAAGAGTATTATACGGAGCATGCTTTAACATCTCCGGATTTTCTTTTGCTTCTTTTGAAATACTTATCATAGCTTCAATAAAAGCATCCATAGTTTCAAGGCTTTCAGTTTCCGTAGGTTCTATCATAATTGCATTATCTACAATCATAGGAAAATATATGGTAGGTGGATGATATCCATAATCTAAAAGTCTCTTAGCAATATCTAATGTAGTTACATCACTATGTCCCTTCTCTAAACCACCTAAAACAAATTCATGCTTGCAAACTTTAGTAATTGGTAAATAATAATAGTCCTTTAGTCTGCTTTTCATATAATTTGCATTAAGTACTGCCATTTCACTTGCTTTCTTTAGTCCCTCAGCGCCCATAGAAAGTATATAACAATATGCTCTAGATATTACACCAAAATTTCCATAAAAACTCTTTATCTTACCGATAGATAATGGTTTATCATAATTAAGACTAAATTCTTCTTCATTTTTCTCTATTATTGGTACAGGTAGATATTGTACAAGTTCTTTTTTAACTCCTACTGGTCCACTTCCTGGCCCACCACCACCATGTGGTGTAGAAAATGTTTTATGAAGGTTCATGTGAACAACGTCAAAACCCATATCTCCTGGTCTTGCCTTCCCCATAATTGCATTTAAATTTGCTCCATCATAATATACAAGCCCACCAGCTTCATGCACTAGATCTGATATTTCTTTAATATTTTCATCAAATAACCCTAAGGTGTTTGGATTTGTTAGCATTAACCCCGCTATTTCATCGTTTAATACTGATTTCAAACTATCTAAGTCTACGCCACCCTTTTCATTAGATTTAATTTCTACAGTTTCAAATCCTGCTACATTTGCACTCGCTGGATTAGTTCCGTGGGCTGCATCTGGAACAATAATCTTTTTCCTTTTAAAATCACCTTTATTCTCATGAAAAGCTTTTATAATCATAAGCCCAGTAAGCTCTCCATGGGCACCTGCTGCAGGTTGAAGCGTTACCTGGTCCATTCCGGATATCTCAGCTAATTTCTCACTAAGTTCATACATTAATTGCATGGAACCTTGTACAGTTTTTTCACTTTGATAAGGGTGAATCTGAGTAAATGAAGGCATGTTTGCCATATCTTCATTAATTTTAGGATTATACTTCATAGTACAAGAACCTAAAGGATAAAAGCCAGTGTCTACCCCATAATTTTTAGTAGACAATTGAGTAAAATGTCTTATAACATCCACTTCACTTACTTCAGGAAGGGATACATCTGTTTTGCATAGTAAATGTTCTGGTATCATTTCTTTAATATCGATTTCCTCTACATCACAAGAAGGTAATTTATATCCTGTTCGCCCTTCTTTTGAAATTTCAAATATTAACTTATTATACTGTCTCATTTTATCCCCTCCATTGCAGTTACTAGATCGTTAATTTCAGGTTTTGTTCTTTTTTCTGTTACACAGATTAGTAGAGCATTCTTATGATCTGGGTAACTTTTCTCTACATCATATCCACCAATTATATTACTTTCTAATAATTTTTCATTAATAGAACTAGCACTTTCCTGTCCCTGAATTACAAATTCCTTAAAGAAAGGTTTGTTAAATAATGGTTTATATTCTTCTAATTTAACAATTTCATTAAAAGCATAATGTGCCTTTTGCATACTTTGATATGCTACTTCTTTCAATCCCTCTTTTCCCATAGTTGTAAGATAAATTGCAGCAGTTAATGCATTTAAAGCTTGATTTGAGCATATATTGGAACTTGCTTTTTCGCGCCTTATATGCTGTTCTCTAGCTTGAAGAGTTAAAACAAATGCTCTTTTCCCATCTACGTCAACTGTCTGACCTACAATCCTTCCTGGCATTTTTCTAAGTAGTTTTGTCGTAGTTGCCATGAATCCTAAATATGGTCCACCGAAATTCATTGTATTTCCAAGCGATTGACCTTCACCAACCACAATATCTGCCTTTATTTCTCCTGGAGATTTTAATATGGCAAGTGATATAGGATCTACACTCATTATTAAAAGCGATTTATTATCATGAGTAATCTTCTCAATCTCTGTCATATCTTCAATGATTCCAAAGAAATTTGGGTTTTGAACTATAACTCCTGCCGTTTTACTATCTACAAGTTCTTTTAATTTTAGAGTATCAGTAACTCCATCCGTGTAGTCTACTTCTATTAGTTCTATTCCCTTAAATTTTAAATAGGTACAAAGAACTTTTCTTATTTCTGGATGCACAGTTTTAGATACAATTATAGATTTTCTTTTTGTGCTATCAGTAGCCATAAAAGCAGCTTCTGCGCAAGCAGTGGCCCCATCATACATAGATGCATTTGATACATTCAGTCCAGTTAAATCGCATATTAGGGTTTGATATTCAAAAATAGCCTGAAGGGTACCTTGGCTTATCTCTGGTTGATAAGGTGTATATGCTGTGTAAAATTCTGACCTTGAAACCAAATGTTTTATTATTGAAGGTATATAATGATCGTAAACCCCAGCGCCTAAGAAGCAAACTAAATCATCTGTACTTTTATTTTTACTAGAAAGGGTTTTTATATGTTTTTGTACTTCCAGTTCTGACATGGGTGGATTTATATTTAAATCTCTATTTAATTTAAGCTCTTCAGGAATATCTCCGAACAATTCCTGTATAGACTCAGCACCGATTGATTTTAACATTAACTTTTCATCCTCTAAAGTATTGGGTATATAAGGAAACATATTATTCCTCCTTACTGCAATATTCATTATATTGCTCTTCGTTCATTAGCTCTTTTAGTTCTTCCACATTTGTAATTTCTAAAAGAAGCATCCAACTTTTATAGCAATCTTCATTTACTAATACTGGGTTATCTACAACATCCTCATTTATTTCTATTATCTTTCCGCTAAGTGGAATATACATATCAGAAGCTGCTTTAACAGATTCAACTACCCCAAAAACGTCCCCACTAGTAAATTCTGCATCTATCTCAGGTAGCTCAACAAAAACAATATCCCCTAAAGCATGCTGTGCGAAATCTGAAATTCCCACGTATGCCTTATTTCCTTCAACCTTTACCCACTCATGGTCATTACTATAAAATAATTCTTTTAATGTTTTCATTTACAATCCCCCTAAATATTTATTTTTTATAATTCTTTTTATAGAATTTTTTACTTATTACTTCAGCTGTTATTGGTTTATCTCTAATCACAATTTCTATTGCCGTACCAAGTTCTGAGTATTTAGAATCAATTAAAGCGAGACCTATATTTTTCTTTAATGTAGGAGATAAATATCCAGTTGTTACAACACCTATTTTTTCTCCAAGTACGCGAACTTCATATCCATGTCTTGGAATACCTCGTTCCCTCATCTCAAATCCTACTAATTTCTTTTTAAGTCCTTCTTCCTTTTGCTTTAAAAGAGCTTCCCTTCCTATAAAGTTATCCTTTTGAAGCTTAACGAAAAAACCAAGTCCCGCTTCAAGTGGTGTAATGTCCTGCGATAATTCATTCCCGTATAGCGGCAAACTAGCTTCAAATCTTAAAGTGTCTCTGCAGCCTAGACCTGCAGGTTTAATTCCATCTTCTTTACCTATAGCGAGTAGTTTATTCCATAACTTTTCTATTCCTTCTGTCGAAGTGTATATTTCAAATCCATCCTCGCCTGTATATCCTGTTCTTGAAATAAGACATTTTATACCATCTACAACAACATCATTTTTA
>NZ_JAENWL010000311.1 GCF_016650095.1 Clostridium sp.
AAAGGATTATTACCTATATTTCTATCCTTACTGCCCCATGCAGGCATATTGGGCATAGTGTTTGTCCAACACATACCAATCATTCCAGCATCAGCAGCTTGCCAACCATAAGCACCCCCACGCATCCAGTGGTTTGTATTATTCATGGCAACAACGCCAATTCCATACTGCTTAGCTAGTTCTATAGCTCTATTCATTGCACTTTGTGCATTAGTATTACCCATGGCAAGATTGCCATTCCATCTTTCAAATCCACCTATAGAACCTTCTACAGTCGGCTCTGCATCTATCTTTATATACCCCTTATCTACATAAGAAATAACTCTTGGAAACCTGTTAATTCCATGAGAATATACCCCATCTAGACTATTTTGGGTGAAAAGCTCAGCACTTCTTTTTGCGATGTCATCACCAAATCCTTTTTTAATTAGTACTCTCTCAAATTCCTTAACCATATCCTCATATTTAATTCTTAGCATTTTTCCACTCCCCGTCTATAATAATTTTTCAAAAGCATCTCAGTCATCTCTACAGTATTAATTGCCTCCTTAAAATTTGCAAAACTCTTTCCTTTACCTATAAGCTCATTAACTACTGCTTGTTGGTAAGGCATAGCTATATGCTCAGGTTGTTCAAATTCAAATATTGTTTCTAAACCATTTTTGATTAAAGTAAAGCTCTTAGCTGAAAGACCATCATATACAATTCTGCCATTATCTCCAACTATCTGAACTTCATTAATATTCTTATCTGCCACATAACACCAAGTACCAGAACCTACAATCCCATTCTTAAATTTAAAGGAAGCCACAACTGTATCATCGGCATCATAATATCCACCTTTGTTTTCTACAATACCGTTAATTGACTCCATTTCTCCAAAGTATAATGTCAAACAGTCAATCACATGTACTCCCATATCTAGGAATTTTCCTCCTCCTGATATTTCAGGTATAACTCTCCATGCTAATTTTTCTCTATCAAGTTCACTATCTTCGACTTTCATAATCTGGGTCACATTGACGTACCTAATATCTCCAATCTCCTTATTATCAAGAAACTCTTTAATCTTAAGGAATTTTTCTAGCCCTCTTCTATAAAAAGCTACATATACTGGTATATTAAGTTCTTCTGATAAAGCTTTTATTTCAAGACATTCCCCATATGTTATTGCCACTGGCTTTTCAATATAAGGTATCTTTCCTGCTTTAAGACACTGAATTGCATACTCCTTATGAAACTTAGGTGGAGTAGCAATGTAAACTATATCTATAGTTTCATCAGCCAAAAGGTCTTCTACAGTTCTATAGGCCTTTGCAATTCCATGTCTCTTTATATAGTCAACAGCCTTGTCATAATGAGCATTATAAACTCCTACAAGACTTGAGTTATTAGACTTGTATAGACCTGGCCCACTTTTAACTTCAGTAACTTGTCCACAACCTATCATTCCCCAATTAACATTTTCCATGTTCCCCACCCCCTATTTTATTACTTAAGTAAATCTACATTAATTTTGTACACTACTTTTCTAATTATTGACTGCCCATCTCTCTCACAAGCAGGTCTATGAACATCACTTGGAAAAAACACACAAAAATCTCCCTCTGTCATGTTTATAAAAGATTCATTTTTAATATTTTTATAGAAAAGTATGTCCCTCTCTTCTAGATAATCCTCTGCAATCTCGTTATTACCCGTATCATCAACAACACCGATACATTCCGTGCCTTTGTATAGAAATTGTACATCTATATATCTTCTATGAATTTCAAGCTTAGCCTCACTTACAGGTTTTGTCATAATATCCTTTACTTGAAAAAATATATCTCTACCCTCAATGTCATACTCTCCCTCATCAATTTTACTAAAATCTGTTTTCCTAAAAAATTCAATTGCCTCTTTAATAACTTTATGGTAATACTCAATGTTAAAATTTGATTTAATAGATGAATATATCATGACACCCTCCATTTTTCGTAATCGCTTACAAATTTATTTTAAAAAAATATCCTGTTCTACCTTATGTAAGTATATACGGATTTATCATTGTAAAAATCTTTTAATTTATTTTTTCGTAATCGCTTACACTATAAAATAACATTAACATAAATAATTTCACTAGTCAATTCTTATTTTAATATTTTTTGCCAAAAACCTAATATTAGTTAGTAGACTCTTTAACAATGAATTCTGGAATGAGCTTAAATATAGAATCTACTTTTTCTTTTATTAACATAGAATGAAGTGATTCAGTACATTTTTCACACATCTCATGTATTTTATTATCAATGCTAGAGATCTTAGGGGTAGAAATATCCGAGTAAATAGAGTTATTAAAACCAACTATACTAATACCTTTAGGTACATTAATATTAAGATTATTACACGCCTTAACCCCTCCAACTGCCATTATATCCTCACTGTAGATTATAGCTGTAATTTTTTTATTAAGAGTAAGTAATTTTTGTGTCTCAACTTCACTAATGTCAAGATTGGTTTTAATGTGTCTTATATTCCCATCATTAAATAAAATGTTATTCGCTCTTATACCCTCCATGAATCCCTTTTGCTTTTCTTGTGCACTATAAGTAACATAATCATTTACAAAGGCTATATTCCTATGCCCTCTATTAACAAGGTAACCGACTACATCCGCTACAGCTTTTCTCTCATCAAGCATTATGCCACATACATTTTCAAGATTAAGGTAACCATTAGCCATTACTACAGGTTTATTACTAAAATACTTCTCAATACTCCTTTTGGTAATAGCATTTTGGAATCCTGACCCAATAAGAACAAGCCCATCTACATTTCTACCTGCCATAACCCGTAAATAACCCTCCTGCTTAGTGTTGTCATTCCCGCAGTCACCTATAATACTTGTATAACCAAACTTCGAAAACTCCTTCTCTATATCAAAAGCAATATTAATATGATGTATATTTCTAACATCAATAAGGATAATACCAATTATCTTCATACCGCTTTTAGCAAGGCCTCTAGCAAAGCTGTTAGGAAGATAGTCATACTCGTCAAGTATCTTCTTAACTTTTTCTCTTGTTTCTTTCTTAACTCCATCTCTGTTATTAATGACCCTAGAAACTGTGCCATAGGATACCCCAGATAATTTTGCAATATCATAAATATTCATTTATTATCTCCCATCTAAATCTATTCTGAAAATATTATAACACACACTCATTGTAGTTTTAAAAATATTAAAGCAAATAATACATTAATTAAGTAATTACCATTCATGTAAAATATCCCAATATAGATTCCCACATGTTATTCCCAACTATTCCATCCACAACTAATCTTAAAATAAGCGTGTATAATTTTCTATAGAAAAAACAGGGTCTGTTAATAATTCGTGGTAATTATTAATTGATCCTTATTTGTTCTGTTATTTATTTCTATTTGACATTTTCACCAAATCTTTAAATTTACTTAGAATTAAAACATATAACCTGATTCCCACCCTTGTTTTTTGCTTCATATAAAGCGTTATCTGCCTGTCTTATAAAATCAATAATTGTAATGCAGTTATCTGGTATAGTAGATGCAACACCTAAGGTAACAGTTACAATATCCTTTACTTTTGAAAATTTATGAATTAAAGATAACTTTTCTACATTACACCTGAGATTTTCACCATACCTCTTTGCATTCTCTAAATTTGTATCCGGAAGTACAATAACAAATTCATCTCCACCATACCGTGCGGCAAAATAGTCTTTCACTAATAATTTACTAATCTCACTACTTATACTTATCAAACAACTATCTCCAACTGTATGACCATAGTTATCATTATATTGTTTAAAACAATCAACATCAATAATTATGATTGATATTATATTTTTTTTCTCTTTTGCTTTGTTCCATTCCTTGGTAATAACAGAATCAAATTTTCTTCTGTTTGGTATATCAGTAAGTCCATCATTTTCAGACAAATGAATTAGTTTATTGTTAATGTTCTCCAATTGAATTTGAGTTCTCCTTCTTTGTTCCATCTCAACTAGAAGATTCATTGATTTTGTTGCATTATTTATTGCTATAGCTGCATATGAAGAAAGTGCTTTTATCATTTCAATTGTAAGTTTTGTAAAAGAATTTTCCTCATAGGCTTGTACTGTAATCACACCAATTAATTTATTATCTATGCTTAGTGGGCAATATATTGCCGAATCAAATTCATAATTTTCTTTATCGTTCTTCCTATCATTAATGATTATAATCTTATTCTCTCTTAAACATTTAATTGCCATACTCGTTTCATTATCAAAATTGACTTTATGCAATTCAATTCTAAGATTATTTTCAATAAGATATTGATACTCAATTATTCTCTTTTCCTCTTCATAAATAGCGACTCCAAAGGCATTAGCTAACATAAAACTTTGTATAGTATTATATAGCATTTCATAAATTTGGTTTAAATCTAGTGTAGTGGTTAATTTTTCTCCTAGTTCGCTTATAATTGATATGTTTTTTATAGTTTTCATAAGTTCATCTGCTTTTATTCTAAAGGCTTCACTTTTTTCTAATATATTTTTATTTTC
>NZ_JAENWL010000351.1 GCF_016650095.1 Clostridium sp.
AGGGTATCCTTTGCAGGATACCCTTATTTCTATTATTTATATTGTGGTATTTCAAATACTAAATTTGCATTTACGCATTTATCTAGAATTTGCTTAATTCTATAACTTTGTTTATATGCCCAACCTATATCTGTAGCATATTGATGACGATAGGTTCCATTTGCTGGAATCTCTGGGTTCCATCTCATTTTATATAGTGTATTTTGTTTATAATCAATATTATTTATATACCTTTCAGCAATCCATTTAATTCCATATGTAATAGCAATCTCTGGAGTGAACCAGCCTTGTGTATATGCTCTTTCCGAACCGAATTTATTAGGATTATCATCAAATGCTCCAATACCGAACATATTGTAGGTTTTCATTTCAATTGAAACTGGTTTGCCATCAACTTCAGTTACATCCACACCATTAGCTAATACCGATGTCCCATTGCCGGTTTCTAATAGAGCATGTGCAATTATATACGCTGGATTTATATCATATTCCTTGCATGCATCTAAAAATGTTTTTCCTTGTCCCTCTAGTATTCCCTTGCCTATTAATGCAGTATCTAGCTCTTCTGCTGTAATACCTTTAACATAATTTAATGTCAAAAATTGATATACAGCATAATCATGGCTTTCGAAATTTTTAGGATTCAAATATTCATAAATATCTATGTTACTAGCATCTACGTTACTATAGTTAGCTATACCACTAGAAGGATTAGCTTTACTTTCCACATCTAACATTTGATCTAAAGTGTTATAATATTGCTTATAAACATATTTCTTATTAACAGTATCTATTAAGGGTCCATTATCTGGTACTGCTATTGTAAAATTCTTAATTACAGGAGCCTTTAGTGGATAATCATTTAAGTCTCTTAGTTTTTCACCAATTTGTAAGGAATAGGTTTGTCCAGGTATATAACCTGAAGCTGGTGGTTTTACTGTTACAGTATTATTTATAGCATCATAGGATACCGTTATACTTGCTGGAATACCTATGGGATTATAAACTGCAACACTTTCAAGGAGCTTGTCCTCATTAATCCCTTGATTAAACTTAATTTTCCATACTTTATCAACTGATACATTTGCCTTGTGTTCCATTTGGATCACTGTGGCTGCCACAACATAATTTGGAATAAATATAAACAAACCACACAAAATTATTAAAAATAAGCTTAAACTGTTTAAGAAACTTTTATTCATAAATTTTCTCCCCCTAAATTTTTTAATGCAACGCTATTAAAGTAGCTTTATCTACTTTAGTAGCTTATTAAACCGACTTCACTTGAAAATAAAATTAATTATTTACTATTTTCCTTTATGTTTGGTTGAATATTTAATATACTTATATAAATATTACTTTTTTAAATTATCATTTTTTAATAATTATTCTAATAAATATATTTGTATCACTATTTTACCATATGATATGAATTATTCATATTAATTTTCTTTATAATTTCTAAGGACGGTGTGAAATGAAAAACATACATAATGAAAAGGATAAAAACATTATTCAGCACAATGAAAATAGTGCTGAAAAAATTAGGTTAAATAAATTTATAAGTGAAACTGGCTTTTGCTCTAGGCGTGTAGCCGATAAACTGATTGATGGAGGCAAGGTCACCGTAAATGGTAAAATTCCTGAAATGGGAACTAAGGTATCTACAACAGATTACATTGAAATAAATGGTAATCCACTGAAAAATAAGGAAGAATTAGTTTATTTAGCATTCAATAAACCTATAGGAATAACCTGTACTACAGAGCATAAGGTTAAGGGAAATATTGTAGATTTTATAAATTTTCCAAAAAGAATTTTCCCCATAGGCCGCCTCGATAAACCTTCTCAAGGTCTTATATTTCTAACAAACGATGGAGATATTGTAAATAAAATTTTACGTTCAGGTAATAACCACGAAAAAGAGTATCTCGTTACTGTGGATAACCCTATAACCCCTGATTTCATTAAAAATATGGCAAATGGTATTCCTGTATTGGGTACTATAACTAAAAAGTGTTTTGTAAAAAAAGAACGAAAATATGTTTTCAGAATAATTTTAACAGAAGGACTTAACCGTCAAATACGAAGAATGTGTGAATATTTAGGCTATGCTGTCGTAAGACTTGAGAGACTTAGAATTATGAATGTTTCTATAAATAACTTACCAATTGGAAAATGGAGATATCTAACAGAAAATGAGCTAACAGGTATTAATAATTTAATTTCTGATTCTATTAAAACTGAGAATGCTTAAAATGATAAAATTATATGTTTCTTATATAAAAAAGCACACAAATTTGTGTGCTTTTTTGTTTTTTTTTAAAGTTATCAACATTATACACACAGAAATTGTGGATAACTTGTTAGTCTTAGTTAATAATAATTATCTTATTTAACTTCTAATTAAATAAATTTTTACAATTCATTAATGCAATTAAATATTTTGCTATTTTTTATTTAGACTCACATATTGTACACATTAAAATTTACTAATCCACATCAATATTAAAATTATGTAGCTTTTTGAAGATTATTAAATACTATTTAAGACTTATACACATTATCCACAATTTTTCTGTGTATAACTTGTGGAATTGATGTTAATCAATTACTATTATCTATAAAAATATATATTTTTAAAAATTAATTGTTAATTTATGTATTTTAATTAAAAAATTTCAAAATTTCACAATGAAGTTATGCACACTATCCACAGTTTTGTGGATAACATGTTAATAACTTATCATCTATTTACTCACAATATTCATTTTTAGTATAATTCTGTGAGTAGGTAATAGGCATGCGCGTTAAGCAAGATGGCCCCATGAATATTTAAATGTTCTAATTAAATTCTTCTTGATTACATCCCTCGAAAATGCTATATTAGGCACATGAAAATAAATACATCAGTGTACTTACTTGTTATTTTTAAAATATGTCTTAACAAATAAAAGCATATTCCCTAGCAACTGTATTTCCGTATATTAAATTGAAAAGAGGTAATTCATTTGAGAATTGGAACTGGATATGATGTTCATAAATTAGTTAAGAATAGAAGTTTAATACTTGGTGGAGTAACTGTGCCCCATGAGACTGGACTGTTAGGTCATTCAGATGCAGACGTTCTAGTGCACGCTATTATGGATGCTCTTCTAGGTGCTGCAGCTCTTGGCGACATTGGGAAGCATTTCCCTGATACTGACGCTAAATATAAAGGCATCTCTAGCATAACCTTACTTGACCATGTAGGCAGTTTAATAAAAGCTAATGAATATATAATTGAAAATATTGACGCAACAATAGTTGCACAAAGACCTAAACTGGCACCGCATATACCTTCTATGATAAAAAACATTGCAACTGCGCTACACTTGCCAATAAATAAAGTTAACGTTAAAGCTACTACAGAAGAAGGACTTGGTTTTACTGGCCGTTGCGAGGGAATTTCTTCTAATGCCATATGCCTTTTAAAATAGGCTTTTATAATTTCCTATAAAACATAAAAAACTAAGGACATCTCTTGTAAAAGAAATGTCCTTAAATCATTACCAGTTGTACTGTAACATTAAAATCCTTGTTTCCAAATTTCATAATCTGCATGATCAATAAGCTTAGCTGACGAAAAATATGTACCTTGTCCATACTCAACACCTAGCTTTATTAGTTTTTCCTTTTCTTCCAGAGTTCGTATTCCTTCTGCTATAATTTTCATACCAGTTTTTATACCCATCTTAACCATATGTTCTATCATTAATGCTTTTATTTCATCTCTATCAACATCTCTAACTATTTCCTGAGAAATTTTCATAAAATGTGGCTTCATCTTTATTAATTCTACCATATTAGAGTTACCTTCCCCATAGTTATCCATAGCTAATTTAAATTTTAATTCATGAGCGAAATTGCGCCAGAATGCACTTCTTGGTATACGTTGAGTAATTTCTAAAACTAAGTTTGTCCCCTGTAATTTCTTCATGACTTTTTTTATAGTATGTCTACTTGTATC
>NZ_JAENWL010000349.1 GCF_016650095.1 Clostridium sp.
ACTTCTAAATTATCAAATTCAGCTACTATAGAAGATATAATATCTTTAAACTCTTGACTTTTACCTCTTATAACAGCTTCTTTGCATATTTTTACCCATTTTTCATAAAGTAAATTAGTTGAGCCTATTATCATCTCATAAGGTCTCACCCTGTAGAGGACCCTCATAAGTATATCCCCGTATACCAATGCCATTATTGATTTTTTAACCATGGGATATGTGAACTTAAAACCTGGATTTTTCTCAAGACCAGCAGCATTTAATGATATCACTGGAATTTCAGGAAATCCTGCTTCCTTCAAGCCTTTTCTAAGGAATCCAATATAATTTGTAGCTCTACACCCTCCGCAAGTTTGAGAAATTATAACAGAGGTATTATCTATCTCATATTCACCTGATTTTAAAGCAGCAATTATTTGTCCTACTACAATTATTGTAGGGTAACAGGCATCATTGTTTACATATTTTAAGCCTTCATCTACAGCTTCGTTATCTACTGAAGGTAAAATCTTCAAATTGTATCCCGATGCATTAAAAGCTTCCTGTAAAAATTGAAAGTGTATTGGAGACATTTGTGGACATAAAATAGTGTGTTTTTTTCTCATTTCCTGAGTAAAAATAACCCTACTGTGGATCTCCACATTTTTTTTATGTGAAATTCCATTCTTATCTCTTTCATTGAGTGCGGCCTTTAAGGATCTGACTCTAATTCTTGCTGCTCCCAAATTATTTCCTTCATCAATTTTTAAAGTTGTAAATATCTTGCCACTATTTTCTAAAATCTCTCCAACTTGGTCCGTAGTAACTGCATCGAGTCCACAGCCAAAAGAATTTAGCTGAATAAGCTCAATATTTGGTTCATGGGCTACAAAACTCGCTGCAGCGTATAGCCTAGAATGGTATACCCACTGATCTACAGTTCTTAAAGGTCTTTCAACAATGCCTAAATGAGCCACGCTGTCCTCTGTAAGTACAGGCATATCAAAATCTGTGATTAAACTTGGAATTCCATGGTTAATCTCTGGGTCTATATGATACGGCCTCCCAGCTAAGACGATGCCCTTCTTTCCAGTCCTTCTAATATATTCTACGACTTCCTCACCTTTACTTTGAATGTCCGATTTTACCTTTTCTGTTTCGGTCCATGCCCTCTCAACTGCCAATGAAATTTCTCTTTTTTCAATTCCAAAACTTTTAAACTCATCAGCTAATCTCACAATTAATTTTTTCTTATTATCTAGAGCGATAAAAGGGTTTAGAAACACAATATCTCTTTCCTTCAAAATATCCATATTATTTTTTATTACCTCAGGATATGAAGTTACTATAGGACAATTAAAATTATTATCCGCTCCCTTCTGTTCCTTTCTCTCATATGGAATACAAGGATAGAATATAGTGTCTATCCCCTTATTTATAAGGCTCATAATGTGTCCATGTGCTATTTTAGCAGGATAACAAGCAGATTCTGATGGAATAGTCTCTATCCCCATTTCATATACCTGCTTCGAAGATCTTTGTGACAATTCAACCCTAAATCCTAAATTCGTAAAAAAGGTAAACCAGAATGGGTAATTCTCATATATGTTAAGTACTCTTGGAATACCTATTACGCCCCTAGAGGCTTCTTCCTTCTTTAGGGGAATATAGTTGAACATTCTTTTATATTTATAATCATATACATTAGGAATCTCTTCTTTTTTATTACTATTTCCAAGTGCTTTTTCACAGCGATTACCAGATATAAATTCCCGATCATTATCAAATTTATTAATTGTAAGAACACATTGATTTTCACAATGTTTACATCTTCCCATGGTCGTTTCTACTTTAAAACTATCCAATTGCTTCGTAGATAATAATGTAGATTTTTTGCCTTCCACCGCTCTTTCCTTTGCAATAAGTGCAGCCCCATATGCACCCATTAGCCCTGCAATGTCTGGCCTAACTGCCTCTCTCCCTGAAATAATTTCAAAGGCTCTAAGTACTGCATCATTATAAAATGTTCCACCTTGAACGATTATTTTTTTGCCCATGTCTTTCGGATCTCTTATCTTAATAACCTTAAGTAGTGCATTTTTTATAACCGAATAAGAAAGTCCTGCTGATATATCCCCGACCGATGCACCTTCCTTCTGAGACTGCTTAACTCTTGAGTTCATAAACACAGTGCATCTTGAACCTAAGTCCACTGGACTTTTAGCACATACGGCTGAATTTGCAAATTCTCCTATTTTCATATTTAAAGACTGAGCAAATGTTTCTATAAAAGAACCACAACCAGAGGAGCATGCTTCATTTAGCATTATACTATCAATTACACCATCTTTTATTTTTAAACACTTCATATCCTGTCCACCAATATCTAATATGAAATCTACCCCTGGTAAAAAGTATTCTGCCGCCTTGTAATGAGCTATGGTTTCAATTTCTCCAATATCCACTTTTAGTGCTGCCTTTATTAACATTTCACCATAACCTGTAATTGCTGAATTTGCAATAATAGCTCCACTTGGCAAAATAGTATATATATGTTTTAATATTTTCCTAACTACCATTAGTGGATTACCTTCATTACTACCGTAGTATGAGTATAACACTGTCCCTTCATCACCTATAAGTGTAACTTTCGTAGTTGTAGACCCGGCATCTATCCCTAAAAAACAATTTCCTGTGTAACTTGCAAGTTCGCGCCTTGCTACCTTATATTCACTCTGCCTTTTATTAAAAGCTTGCAGCTCCGCATCATTTGAAAATAGCGGTCTAAGTCTTTGAACATCCAGACTAGATACTTCTTTTAACTTTGGAAGCTGGTCCTTTAATTCTTTGAAGGACATAATATCCTCATCCTTTGATGACATAGCAGCCCCTAGCGCAACAAATAACTGAGAATCCTCTGGGAAAATAATTTGGCTCTCTGTTAACTTCAAAGTTTCAATGAACCTTTGTCGTAGTTCAGATAAAAAATATAGTGGCCCACCTAAAAAAGCAACATTCCCCCTAATTGGTCTGCCACAAGCAAGTCCGCTAATAGTTTGATTAACTACTGACTGGAAAACCGACACAGCAATATCTTCTCTTGCAGCACCCTCATTTAATAAGGGTTGAATATCAGTTTTCGCAAAAACTCCGCATCTAGCAGCAATTGGATATATTGTTTTATAAGTTTTTGCAAGTTCATTAAGTCCTGTTGCATCTGTTTGAAGCAGTGATGCCATCTGATCAATAAATGCACCTGTACCTCCAGCACAAGTACCATTCATTCTTTGGTCTATTCCTCCATCGAAATATATAATCTTTGCATCTTCTCCACCGAGTTCTATTGCCACATTAGTGCTTGGTATAATATTTTCTATAGCATACGTACTGGCAATTACTTCTTGAATAAATGGTATTTGAAGCCATTTAGATAAAGCTAGTCCACCAGATCCAGTTACCACTATAGTAATATTGCATTCTCTAAAATTGTTATAAGCCTCATATAAAAGATCGGCTATGGTACTTTTTATATCAGAAAAATGTCTCTGATACTTACTATATATTATTCTTTCTTGCTGATTTAGCACTACTATCTTAACAGTAGTGGATCCTATATCTAATCCAACATGTAATATTTTTTTCATAATTATTTCTCTTCCTCCACAAGTTTGAATTTACTTGAGCTTTTCTAATCATAAAAGTTAAATACATAGATTTATACAGTTCAATTCAAACTGAATTTTTTCAATTCTTTAGATGCTTCAGTCAATATCCCAATATCTAACTAAATTGACTAACTATTTATTTATATTCATCTTTATGTTTATTTATATCATATCTTTATTCCTGAGAAACTAAATTTATTCCCTGTTCTGCACTCCTCCTTGATATGATTCTATTAACTAACTATTACTTAATTTATTTTATAACTATCAATCACATTTACATAAAATTAACTTACAATTACAAGATATTATAACTCAATAAATATAATATATCAATCCATATTTTCTTTATTACTTTATAGGTTATTCCTTACTTCATAAGCAAATCTAGGGAATTACATGCGA
>NZ_JAENWL010000166.1 GCF_016650095.1 Clostridium sp.
ACTGGGCCATATATGGTGGGAACAACAGGGTTCGAACCTGTGACCCTCTGCTTGTAAGGCAGATGCTCTCCCAGCTGAGCTATGCTCCCATATATGTTTCATTGTATTGGTGACTCCTAGGGGAATTGAACCCCTGTTACCACCGTGAAAGGGTGGTGTCTTAACCGCTTGACCAAGGAGCCATATTAATTGTCACTTATTTATTATGTAACTCCGTCTCGCAACCCGACATAGACTATAATACATAATTTTTGTTAAAGTGTCAACATGTTTTCTTATATTCTTTTATTTTTTTTTCAATCAGTACATATATCTGGTGAATTCAAAGGCTTTCTTATAAAGGAAGGAAATATTTATGTAAGTGATAGCCTCTTTTCTAAGCAATTTATAAAAAATCATACTCAAGCAACGTGTTTTAGGTTAAAATTACTGTAAACCACTTTATAATACAAATATAATTCACTTTCTCGAAAGGAGAGATTTTCTTGAAACATTCTCTTATAATAGTTGGCGGAGGAGCCGCTGGTTTAACCTCTGCATTGATAGCAAAAAAATCTGGAATAGATGTAGCGATAATTGAAGGAACCGACCGAGTAGGTAAAAAAATATTAACCACCGGTAATGGAAGATGTAATATCAGTAATGCAAACATAAATAACAATAGATATCACAGTGAAAATCCATATTTCGCTAAACACATACTAGATTCTTTTACAATAAACCATACTATAGATTTTTTCACCTGTTTAGGTATACCTTTAGTAACAATAGACGGTGGTAAAATGTTTCCTATGTCAATGCAAGCATCCTCTGTAATAGATATACTTCGCTTTGCTCTAGAAGAAAAAGACATTCCAGTGTATACAAATACGAAAGCTAAAGAAATTATTAAAAAAAACAACGGCTTTATAATTTATAGTTCGAATAATGATACATATGAGTGTAAAAAGTTGATTATCGCAACAGGCGGTAAATCTGCACCTAAAACAGGTTCTGACGGCTCTGGCTATACATTGGCTAAACAATTAGGTCATAGTGTAATATCGCAAGTACCGGCCCTCGTACAGCTTAAATTAAACTATAACAGACTAAAGGCACTATCTGGAGTAAAATTTGATGGGTATGCAGAAGTATTTATAAATGATAAATGTATTCAAAAGGAATTTGGAGAAATACTTTTTACTGACTACGGTATTTCTGGACCTCCTATTCTTCAACTTAGTAGAACTGCCTCTTATGGTTTATCTAAAAATAACAAAGTTTCTTTAACTATTGATATGTTACCTAGTATTAGTTTTGAAGAACTAAATGAATTTTTTAATAATCATTGGTCAGTATTTGGAAGTCGCTCTGTTAATGACTCATTCATCGGAATAATTAATAAAAAAATCATTCCAATAATTTTAAAAGAGGCTAAAATAGAAGATATTCATAAACCTTGTCGTGATTTAGACTTAAAAGAAAAAAATGCTATATATAATTTACTCAAACAATGGAAATTTGAAGTTTCAGGCACCAATTCTTTTTCAAATGCTCAGATCACTGCAGGAGGTATTGATACAAAAGAAATTAACGCGCAAACTCTAGAATCTAATATTGTTCCCAATCTTTTCTTTGCGGGTGAAATAATGGATGTAGATGGCGATTGTGGTGGTTTCAACCTTCAATGGGCATGGAGTTCTGGTGCTATTGCAGGGGAAAACGCATCTAAATAGAATAATTAAGCGTTTTTCTTATATTATGCTATAACTAAAAGTATAGGTTGCCTGAATGCTTTCACTTCGCCAAGTAATTCTAAACTAATTTTATTGAAAGCTACTAAAAAGTGCAAACTCGCGAACGCTCAGACATGCACTTTTCTTAACGTAACTTCCCTAAAATTAGTTAAGAATTACTAAGGCACGCTCAAATGCATTCTTAGCAACCTATACTTTTGTTAGCATAATACAAGAAAAATATATAATTTATCGAATCATTATTATTTAAGTCTATGTTAGAAATAAGCAGTACTAACTTAATTTAATGTTACTATTAGTATCTAAACATGCTAATAGCAAGTACACGGTCGTATAAATTTCAAAGTACATACTGTTTAGATTTAATGAGTTGAGCACTAACCTACTATAACCAGATACTTTCTAATAATGTAAGCTCAGTGCCCTCTTCATTTATAATTTTATGTCTACATATTATCTTATTTTCTTCTTTAATAATTTCTGTACTTACCTTTATTGTTTCTCCATATGTCGTTTCCTTTTCGTAGGTTACTTTAATATTCTTTAGTTCATAATTTAGGACTACATCCTTAGGAACTGTTTCTAGAGCCCAAGCTACATATTTAACGTTATTTACATGCATATTCGTATCAATATCACTATACCTTACTTGGAAACTTTTCTCACTGTCTACTGTAGTTATAGGTAGTATGTCCTCAATATCTATAGGTGTATTCTTATTGTCATCTATACCATAAGTCCCATACATATCTTTAGTTATTCTTATTGGTCTCCTTCTATCTGTATTTATTAAAATCCACACAGAGCTCGCTTGTCCTATTCTATTTCCCTCTACATCAATAATTTCATATTTCCTATAAGCATAAAATTTATTGAAAGAATGTGCAAAAGTTTTTACCTTTATAGTTTCATTTAATAAAGGATATGACTCCATTGATATGTCCCATTTATACAACACCCAAGCCATTTTGTTCTCGCGAAGATGTTCTATTCCAACACCTAACATCTCACTTTGATACATTGCCATATCCCCAAGATAATCTATAATGCTTGTAATTAAAGCTCTTTTATTAATATCTACTTCATAATAATGAATATTATAATCTCTATCTGTAGTCACTGGAATTCTAATCATACTACCACTCCTATATTTCTTATTAGTACGCAATGATTTTTGGGCCTCTTAAATTTATTCACACTTATTATAATATCAAACTAAACCAATTAGGTAAACATTAACAGTCTGATGTTAACATAAAGTATTTATAACGTAATTTACAACGAATACAAACTACCCTCAGATTTAAATTATGCTAGCCCTCTTTTATTAACTTATCTTTATATAGTATTTAAAAAAGTTTCTAAAAAAGTGAAACTTTTTTAGAAGAAAAATGTCTAATATACAAGAATCATTGCTTTTATGAATTTGTATGAAACTATATTTTACCCATAAATAAATATACGCTTGTCATAACTAGTATACTTATCATATACATATTTCCCAATATATACATAGTAGCATATCCGTTATTATTTCATTTTATAAATTATATAATAAGACCAATAGGTAGAGCCAAACAATATATCCTTTGAACACCACTTCATCCCAGTTGAATATGCGGCAGCAATAATTATTTTCATTTCCTTCAGTGTCATATCTTCATAGAAATAACCCTCATCCAATAATTCTTAATGACTATACTCGGATAGAAATATTTGTTCAAGAATATTCTGAATTTTATGAAATTCTCTTTTTCTATGTGATTTTTATGGAATAAGTGCTAAACTATTATTGTCGGTATTCATCATGAAACTGAACAAAAAAAATAAGGATTTTAAATAGGATCGACTTATATCCTTATGGAATAAGAGCGGAGGGAACACATGTTTAACAATTCTATTAAACTCAGAAAAATACAAACAAACCAACTTACAACTATTGGTATGCTATCAGCTATTTGTGTCGTACTTGGATTAACTGGATATGGTTTTATTCCACTCCCTGGTGCCAAAGCTACTATCATGCATATTCCTGTTATTATAGGTGCAATAATAGGGGGTCCAATAGTCGGCATGACTATTGGCTTAATATTTGGGATTTTTAGCATTATACAAAACATAACGACTCCAAATATACTATCTTTTGCTTTTATAAATCCTTTAGTATCCGTATTACCAAGAGTTCTTATTGGTCTTACTTCTTACTATGTTTATAAAATAAGTTTTATTAAAAAGGATAACATAAGAATTGGACTAGCTGTTGTTATAGGTTCTCTAACTAACACTTTTGGCGTTCTTACTATGATATATTTTTTATATGCGGCCAAATTCGCCGCTTCTAAAGGCATAGATCCTTCTATCGCTGCAAAAACTATTTATGGTATCGCTATAATGAATGGTGTTCCAGAAGCCATCATAGCTACTATAATTACCATACCCGTTGTATTAGCTATTAAGAAAATAAGAAAATAAAAAAACAAGACACCTAGTATTTACTAAGTGTCTTGTTTTCTATGCTTTTTATACGTTTAACGCAGTCATTAATTCTTCTAATTTAAGACCATGAACCGCTGCCGCTTCTTCTAATGTTTCAGCTTGTGCTGAAGGGCATCCTACACAACCCATTCCAAAGTTCATTAATACTTGAACTGATTCTGGATTTTGTCTTACAACTTCGCCTATTGTCATATCCTTAGTTATTTTCATATTATCTACCTCTCTTTATGTTAATTTTAAATAATTATACCAGAACTTTACTAGTAAATAAATAAAAATATTTATTTAACTTTAATTCTCATTCTCATTATATTTCATATACTTTGATTTTACAAGTACGCACTTTTTTAATCTTTAGTATCAACTTGTATACCTTATTGAATATCTTTCCCAATACTTATAATTCCCTATATTATAAAAAACATACATATTGCAAAGATAAACTTTGTAATATGTATGTTTATAAGCTATATTTCAGTTAACACCATTGTTTGATCTCTTTTTGGTCCTACTGATACTATAGAAACTTTAACTCCTGTAAAATCTTCAATTCTCTTTAAGTATATTTTAGCATTTTTAGGAAGTTCTTCATAACTTCTTGCATTAGCTATACTCTCGTCCCAGCCATCAAACTCTTCGTATACTGGCTCGCATTTTGCTAAATCCTCTAAACTTGCTGGGAAATAATCTATAACACTTCCGTCAAATTTATAACCTACACAAATTTTAATTTTCTCAAGACCTGCTAAGGTATCTATTTTAGTTACAGCAAAACTAGTAAGCCCTGAAATTCTTGCTGATGTTTTTAATATAACAAGGTCAAGCCATCCACATCTTCTTGCTCTACCTGTTGTTACACCAAATTCAAATCCTTTTTGGCGAATCCATTCTCCTACTTCATCTTCAAGTTCTGTTGGAAACGGTCCTTTCCCTACTCTTGTAGTATATGCTTTGGCTATTCCTACAGCATTTGTTATCATAGTAGGTCCTATTCCTGTCCCCGTACAAACTCCTCCTGCAATGGTATTTGACGAAGTTACAAACGGATATGAACCATAATCTATATCAAGAAGAGTCCCTTGTGCTCCTTCGAATAAAACATTTTTTCCAGATTTTATTGCATCATAAATTTTAATTGATATATCTTTTACAAATGGTCTCATTCTTTCTGCATATTCCAAGTACTCAGTATATATTTCATTAAAATCCAAAGCTTTTCCACCCAAAACTTTTGTTATTATATCATTTTTCATTGATAAACTAGTTGTAAGTTTCTCTTTTAAAACATCTTTTTTAAGTAAATCGCATACTCTGATTCCACTTCTTTCAAACTTGTCAGTGTAACATGGGCCTATACCTTTTTTGGTAGTTCCAATATCATTTTTACCTCTTGCTATTTCGTATAGATTGTCTAGCTCTCTATGGTATGGCATTATAACCTGTGATCTATCACTAATCATTAATCTTTCTGGAGTTATGTTTTCACCTAATACTTCTAAATAGTCAATTTCTTCAAATAGTGCTTTTGGATCTATAACCACTCCATTACCTATTACATTCACTTTATCTTTATATAATATTCCTGATGGGATTAAATGAAGTTTATACTCCTTTTCTCCTACGACTACAGTATGACCTGCATTGTTTCCACCTTGAGATCTGACAACTAGGTCAGCTCCCTCTGCAAGATAATCCGTCATCTTACCTTTACCTTCATCTCCCCATTGGGCTCCTAAAACAATAAATGCTGACATATAAATTCCTCGCTTTCTTTGAATTCAAAATAAATTTCTTAACTACTAAATGTTAAGATCCTTTGTTACCTATTAATGTTTACCTCATGTTAAATTATACACTTTAAATATTCATATAACTAATTATTTAGGTTAAGCAATCTTAGTTTTCCCTCTCTGCTATGTTTCTTGCTACTACCACTCCTGTTGTAGATGCTTGCATTAGTCCTCTAGTTATTCCTGCTCCATCTCCTATGGTGTATAAATTGCTAACAGATGTTTCAAATTTATCGTTTGTACTAAACTTACTAGAATAAAACTTCACCTCTACTCCATATAGCAATGTGTTTTTGCTATATAAACCTGGTGCTATCTTATCGAATGCCTTTAATGCTTCTACAATAGATGTTAAGTGTCTTTGTGGCAATACGAAACTTAAATCGCCCGGTACTGCTGATTTCAGAGTAGGTACCGTAGTTGATTTACTTAATCTATTATAATCCGTTCTACTTCCTTTTAGTAAATCCCCGAGTCTTTGAACCATTATACCTCCGCCAGTTAACATATTGCCTAACTGAGCTATATATTTTCCATAGCCAATAGGTTGATTAAAGGGTTCTGTAAATGTAGTAGATACAAGCATTGCAAAATTTGTATTAGTTGTTCTAAGCTTTTGGTCTGAATAACTATGTCCATTTACAACTGCAATCGTATTATCATCATAATATTCTGCTGATACTACTCCACCTGGGTTCATACAGAAGGTTCTTACCTTATTGTCAAAAGTATCTGAATAGTATACTAATTTCGCTTCATATAAATCCTTTGTTAAATGATCCATAACAGAATTCGGTACCTCTACGCGAACTCCAATATCTACTGCATTATTAGTAACCTTAATGTTATGTTTTTTAGCTTCGTTTGCAGCCCATTCCGCTCCACCTCTACCTGGCGCTACTACAATATACTTTGCATTAACCTTAACTGTACCTTCTTTATTTTTTAATAATACTCCAGTAGCTTTATTATCTTCTACTAATACTTCTTCAACTTCACTAAGTTCAATAAACTCTGTATTCGTATTATCCATTAAATGATGGTACATAGATTTTAAAACTTCATACGCAAGTTCCGTTCCTAAATGCCTTACCGGACATTCAACAAGACGAATATTATGCTTACTTGCTTCATATTTAATTTCATCAACTTTGTCACTATTAAGTCCATAAACCTTTTCATTTGCTCCAAACTTTATATAAATATCATCACAATATTTTATTAATTTTTTTGATTCATCTTCAGAAAAGTATTCAAGAAGGTTTCCACCCACTTCTGGGCTTAGAGAAAGCTTACCATCTGAAAAAGCCCCAGCACCTGACCATCCAAATGTTATCCCACAAGGATTACATTTGACGCATTTGCCAGTAATTCTAGCCGGACATTTCCTTTTTTCTATACTTCTTCCCTTATCAACTATAAGCACACTAAGTTCAGGCCTTTTATTAGAAATTTCTAGTGCCGTAAATATGCCCGCTGGACCAGCTCCTACAATAACTACATCGTAAAAATTTTTCATTTCACATACCCTCCTG
>NZ_JAENWL010000350.1 GCF_016650095.1 Clostridium sp.
AAAACATTATTAATATCTTTAACAAGGTATTAATAAAAACATTAATAATATTTAGATAACAACCAGGAGGTCGGATATATGATTAATAATTTTGATATTGAACAGGCTATGACTATTAAAATAGACGATGAGCTGCCAATTATGCCTGAGTTTACACCGGGAATAAGAAGAGCACCGGATAGAGGATTTACTCTTTCAAAAGAGCAGGCGAAACTCGCTCTTAAAAATGCACTTCGATATATTCCAGAAAAATATCATGCAAAGCTCGCACCAGAGTTTATGCAGGAATTAACTTCAAAAGGAAGAATATATGGATACCGATTTAAACCACAAGGCAAACTTTATGGAAAACCAATAGATGAATATAAAGGTAATTGTTTAGAGGGCAGGGCATTCCAAGTAATGATTGATAATAATTTAGATTCAGATATAGCATTATATCCTTATGAGCTAGTTACTTATGGAGAGACAGGACAAGTATGTCAGAATTGGATGCAGTATAATTTAATAAAAAAATATTTAGAAAATTTAACCGAGGATCAAACGTTAGTACTAGAATCAGGACATCCACTTGGACTTTTCAAATCATCTCCTAATGCGCCAAGAGTTATTATAACTAATGGACTTATGATAGGGATGTTTGACAATTCAAAGGATTGGCACGAGGCAACCCAACTAGGCGTTGCAAATTATGGCCAAATGACTGCAGGAGGATGGATGTACATAGGACCACAAGGAATAGTACATGGAACTTTTAATACATTACTTAATGCAGGAAGATTGAAACTTGGAATACCAGATCATGGAGATTTAAAAGGTAAAACATTTATAACTTCTGGACTTGGTGGAATGAGTGGAGCTCAACCTAAAGCTATCGAAATTGCAAATGGGGTTGGTATCATAGCTGAAGTTGATTATTCAAGAATTAAAACAAGGCTCGATCAAGGGTGGGTAAATATTGCGTCTGATAACCTTGAAGAGATATTCAAAATTGTGGCAGAAAAAGTAGAGAAAGAAGAGAGCATTTCTATAGCATATCACGGAAATATAGTAGATTTACTTCAATATGTAGCAGATAAAAACATAAAGATCGATTTATTATCAGATCAAACCTCTTGTCATGCACCATATGATGGAGGATACGCACCACAAGGAGTTACATTTGACGAGCGAACAAGATTATTAAAAGAAGACAGAGAAAAATTTATACAATTAGTTGATAAAACATTAATTAAGCATTTTGAATTGATTAAGATAATGGTAGAAAGAGGAACTTATTTCTTCGATTATGGTAATTCCTTTATGAAAGCTATTTATGATGCAGGGGCTATAGAAATATCTAAAAATGGAATCGACGAGAAAGATGGATTTATATTTCCGTCATATGTAGAAGATATAATGGGACCAATGCTTTTTGATTATGGGTATGGACCTTTTAGATGGGTATGTTTAAGTGGAAATCACGATGATTTAGTAAAAACTGATAAGGCGGCGATGGGATGTATAGACCCAAATAGGCGTGGCCAAGACAGAGATAATTATATTTGGATAAGAGATGCAGAAAAGAATAAATTAGTAGTTGGAACCCAGGCTAGAATACTATATCAAGATGCGCAGGGAAGAATAGATATTGCTCTGAAGTTTAATGATATGGTTAGATCCGGGGAGGTTGGCCCTATAATGCTAGGACGTGATCATCATGATGTAAGTGGAACAGATTCTCCTTTTAGAGAAACTTCTAATATAAAGGATGGTAGTAATGTAATGGCAGACATGGCTGTTCAATGTTTTGCAGGAAATGCTGCCAGAGGTATGAGCTTAATTGCGCTTCACAATGGTGGAGGAGTAGGTATAGGAAAATCTATCAATGGTGGCTTTGGTCTTGTTCTTGATGGTAGCGATAGAATTGATAATATTATAAGGTCTTCAATTGCTTGGGATGTTATGGGAGGAGTGGCCAGGCGTGCTTGGGCCAGAAATCCACATTCAATAGAAACAAGCATGGATTACAATAAGAAAAATGCCAATGTTGATCATATTACATTGCCTTACTTAACAGATGATTCAATAATTTCAAAAGTAATAGAAGAAGCTTTTAATAAATAAAAGAAGCTTTTAATAAATAAAGGGCATTAGTTTAATTAAACTGATGCCTTTTATCTATTTGTACGTGTGAAAATATAGTAATAGTTATAAAAAAATGCAATAAATCAAGGAGAAATTCAGGTGATGATTTAACATATAAAAGTTCTGTTAAATACAATACTTTCTAGTTGATACACTGATATAAGTGGAGTATACTTATCTAAGTTTCAATGAATTAAAATAATAATTATTATTAAGAATTCAGACGAGGAGCAAAATTATGACAATCCATGAGAAAAGAACAAAAGAATTGTTTAAGCTACTCATTATGGCAATGTGTTTACTCTTAAGCATATTTATACTGATGGCTTGTTCAAATAATACTAAAAAAATTGATAAAGATAAAAGTGAAAATAAAGGTCCAGATCAAACCGTAAAGACTAGTAAGTTAACAAAAATAGCATTTGAGAAGAATAATAATATTTATTTTTATGATGAAATAGAGGGAACGATTATATCTTTAGGGGATAATTCAAAATCGAAAGATCTTTTAGAACTTTCGCCAGATAAAACAAAAATAGTATTTAGAACTTTTGATGAAGGGAAAGCAATATACCCTCCCCATGTAATTGTTTATGATATTAAATCTAGAAAATTAACAGATATTGTTATAAGCAATAAATATGTTCAACAAATTATTGAACTTAAGTGGTTAGATAATGTAAATATTTTGGTTACAGGACACATTAATCCATCAGCTTCAGGTTATTCAGTGTACAACATAAAAAGCAGGACAGAGTTAATATCTTGTGTAGGAACCATAAGAGATGTTAACATAAATAAAAAAAATATTTTTTATAGCAATACACCACATGTATTTCCACAACTAAAGGCCAATTTGTATATAAATGGTAACAAAATATTCGAAACTAAAAACATCAAGGAAGAAATATTTGATGCGGTGTTATCTAAGGATGGTAAAATGATCGCATTCACGAGTGGTGTGCCGAATGAAAATAATCTAAACGGTGAAGATATTGAATATCTTAACTTAGCCAAAATTAGTAGTGATGGAAAATCAATAAGCGATTTAAGGAAAATAAGCATAGGTAGTTATACTGCAGGAGCTATAATATTTGATGACGAAAATAATATAAGCATTATTGGTGACGAATACATATATAGGTTAAAAGCGGGTGTTCTTATTAAGGGCGTAAATGATTTACCAAAGGAAACAGAGCTTTCCTCTTTGCAACTTAAGAAGTTTAAACAAATTTTGCAGAAGAAATTTCCTGAGGACTTTATTTCAGAAACAACATCATTCGATGATATAGACATTTACAATATGGTAACTTTTTAGATATCAACTTACAAAAATATAAGTGTATTCTATTTTATATAAAATTTTGTTAACAAATTATTAAAAATTTGTTATAATAACCTTAACAGTTTGGAAAAAAACAAGGAAGAAGGGTTATCATGAAAAAGAAAAATACGCATATGCCTCAAAACACAAAGGTTCATTCAAAGAGTATTCCTAAATCAATAGTTAATAAATTAGGAATGTTATTAGGTGTTATTATACCAATCGCTGTATTTATTGCTTACGCTATGAGAATTGATTTTTTCTTTATCACAAGAATTCTAGCATTGTTTATACTTATTATAAGTATAGCTGCTTATTTTAAAGATCAAATTTTTTATGTTCATCCTGAAGTAGTACATCATGCAAATAAAAAGGGTAGCAAAAAAATTCTAGTAACTAAAGAAAATAATTCGAAAGTTTCTTTTTCATTAAAAAATGGAACAATTCAAGTTGTATTTTCAATAGTGATAATTATAGCATGCACTTATTTGGGACAAGTTATATATAAAGCAATGGGATAATTACAAGTTGAATAGAAAGCCCATTCTTTTTAGGGCTTAGTTATAAGATTTGAAG
>NZ_JAENWL010000018.1 GCF_016650095.1 Clostridium sp.
AGGGTTATTAATTAAAATCAAACAAGTAACGCATCCCATAAATATTGTTATTGCATAATACACTAAAGGTCTAACCATAATAAACTGTTCAACTTGAAAATTTATTTATTAAAAGAACATATTAATTTGTTCCATCTTTTTTTATTTCTATTATAATCTCAACATTGTGGATATTAGGAATCGCATGAATGTGTTTCACATGAGGTATTCCAGTTTTATTTCTTATTTTAAAATAATTACAAGTAATTTCTTCAGCCGCTTTTTCCGACAAATTATTATAATTACCGAAATATTCTTCTTCTGGCATAGCTAAAAAAATTACATTGCTTCCTATAACCTTAGTTTCAAATATATTTTCAAGCATTATCGCACCTCCATAACTTTATTTTATCCAATAAATATTTAAACTAATCAAGGTATTTTTATTTAAATATGCTTAAAAATAGCATAAAATGATTTGTAATAATAAGTTCAGTCCAACCAAAATATAAGAGATTTTATTTTTTAAAAAATGCTTTTCATATATAAATGTTAAGCCAAATATGTTTTGGTATAAAGCGAAAATAACCAAACTAAAATCCTGAACCTTATAATCGGTAAATTTGTCTAAGGCAACGAGAATAAAAAAATATATACCACTTAATATTAATGAGTTTACTATAGAAATTCTTCTTATGTACTTATAGTTAAAATTTTTGAGATTTTGATTAGTCTTCCTATTTTGCAATAGAATCGCAAATCCACAAAACGGTAAAATTATTAAATTTAAATATAAAGTCCCAGTTAGTGAGAACGGCATTTCTCCTTTAGTAATTAAACACACTACTATCATAAGGACTTCACTTAGCCCTGCAGCACTTAAGAATAAAACCAATGCATTAATATAGTTAATAATCTTTCTACTATGCCCAACCAAATTAATTATTTCACTAAAATCGTTCTCTTGCAAAAATAAACTTGAGAGTTTTCTTACTACATTGCTACACTCATTTCCCGTTGAAATGGATATATGTGAATTATTAAGATATTCCAAATCAGTTAGTGTATCCCCTACTGATGCGATATAATGTCCCTTATAATTTAAAGAATTAACGATTTCATTTTTGTCTTTAGGGGAAATTTTTGAGAAAATGCTAACTTTCTCAATGTTTTTTTCAAGTTCCTCTTTACTCATATTTTCAATTTCTATACCCGATAAAACTTCCTCTTTCTTATGTGTAATACCTATGAGTTTCCCAAAAGCAAAAGAAGCTAATTTATTATCTTCTTCATCTATAATGGGCTTAATGTTAAGCGACCTGCAAGTTTCCATGGCTGCATATGAATTTTCTTTTATTGGATTATCAAAACCCATTAGGCCTACAAAAACTAAATTACTTTCAATATTCTCATCAATGCTGGGTTCATAACTAAAATTTCTATATCCGAACCCTACGACACTGTATGCTTTATTTGACATATCTATATGAACGTTTATAATATTTTCAATATCACTCTCTTTTATTTCTTTTTCTATACTATTAATTAAAATATGAGTGCATTTGTGAAGCAAACTATCAAGGCCACCTTTAACATTAGCTCTATATCTATCCTCAATTTTATTTACAATAGTTTTAATCTTCTTATCAGGATCATAGGGTATTTTAAATATTCTCTCTTGTTTACTCTCTAATTGACTCTGCTCAACGAATTCTTCATTGCAAAATCTAAGAATTTCATATTCTGCCAAACTCTCAATAGAATTAGTATTTTCTATACATGTCTCGCCTTCACCGCAGAGTTTAGCATCATTGCAAAGTAATGCTATACTTATTATTCTCTCTACAGTCCCTTCAGCTACAAGATTATGATTTTGCACATCAATAAGTATATTATCACAATAAACTTCTCTTAAAATGAGCTTGTTTTCTGAAATCGCGCCAATCTTCTTCGTAAATATTTTAGAAATATTAGAAAGGGCATATATAGCAGAAATATTTTTTATGTATATATGCCTTTTCTTAAATTGAGAAAATATAATATTAAAAAACAAGAACAGTATTATAAAAAACATTGGCGAATTAAATGTCATTGAAATGTATATAAGAGCATTTATAATTTCATGTATATCAAACTTATTATATATAGTGAAAATTAAAGTAATCAGACTTGATATTAGAATAATCAGAGACCATTTGTTTGCAATTTTGTTCAAATTTTTGCTAAAAAACATATTATCCTTTTTTCGTTCAAGTAGTACTTTTACTATTTTACCAATTTGTGTATTCATGCCCGTAGCAACAACTATACCTAGTCCAGAACCTTCAGTCACAACAGAAGATTTAAAAACTATATTTTTAATTTCAGAAAGACTTCGAGCTTCTCCTTCTATCTTCATTGAATATTTTTCCACTTCATATTTTTCGCCTGTTACTGCAACTTCCTTTACCTTAAGATAAGTGGATTCTAATATCCTAATATCTGCCGTAACATAAGCACCTTTTTCTAAAAAAACGATATCCCCAACTACCATTTCTTCACAACATAAATACAGTGTTTTCCCATTTCGTATTATGTTAGAAAAAGGCGTGTTTAAATTGTCAATTGTCATCAGACTTTTTTCTTCTTTATACTCTACATGGATTAAAATTATAATACTAATTACAGCTATCAAAGTTACAATGCACGCGATAATATATAACTTATTATAAAGTAACATGCCTATAAAAATTATCGATACGATAATCCATAATTGCTTTATTTTATCAACAATTAGAGTTAAAACACTTTGACTTTTAGGTTTTAATATAATATTTTCGCCATAAGTTTCTCTCATATATTTAATTTTATTTTCGGTTAACCCCAACCTAATGTCTGAATCTAAAATCTCTACCACCCTTGTCATTGTTTTTCCATACCACTTCTTCATATTGCTAACCTATCCTTTTGCATTTTTTATCTCCTATAATCTTCGTACAATAAATAGGAGACTTTAGCATAAACCGCTAAAGTCTCCATTCTTATAAATTCTTAATTCAATTAAGTTTCTATATGCGAGCATTCAAAACATCATTATGATAATTTTATAGATTGCATTTTTTATGATGTTTCTTATTACAATTTATAATAAAAGTATTGCAACAGCAATCATTGTTACCACGATCATTGTTACCACAATTATTACCATCAAAAAGTAATAATAGTATTATCCACCAACAACACATACATATTTCCCCCCTCTCTGAAGGCAAATATTTTTTTATTTGAAATCACTTTCCCTAGGTGCTGCTCACCCTCTATGCAACTGTTATAATCTTTTGTTAGTATATAATATTATACTTATTATAAAAAGTTCCATTTGTTAATCATTAACGAAAAAAATAAAAAGGATAAAAAAAATAACAGAGTTTCATCTGTTATTTTATCAATTTACTATTTTTAGATTCTCCCATTTCAATTTCCCCATCAGTATATATGTACATTCCTTGCCCTTCTCTTTCATCATTTAGCCACTGCCCTATATATTTTTCACCGCTAGCCCAATTATGTATCCCTAAACCATGTCTAAGCCCATCTTTTAAGTCACCTACATATGTATCTCCGTCAGGCCACGTACAAATGCCTTGCCCACATTTCTCACCATTTTCAAATGCTCCTACATATTGTTCACCATCTGGCCAAGTATATATTCCATAGCCATGTTTTTCATCATTATTCCACTCACCTATATATTTTTCTCCACAAGAAAAAGTAAGAGTACCTTGTCCATGCATTTGGTTATTCTTCCAAAGACCTACATATTTGCTTCCATCGTTATAAATAAAAGTCCCTTCACCATGTTTCTTACCGTCAATTTTTTCCCCTTCATAGGTTCCTCCGTGAATATGTTCTGTTTTAGCAATTATAACATTTTTCATGTTAACTCTAATTTTATTTAAATTAGCTTCGCTTATTTTCATATTTTTCATATTCAAATCTCTCCTTATACATAGGTATTACCTTATTATTTATTTTCATATACATTATCTTTTATATATTATACAATAATTTTCCACAAAATAAAACCTATAGGAATTAATTCCTATAGGTAATTTTTATTAAGTAATATTATCTTTGAAATCCTCTATTGTTTTGTTGTTTTTTAGCTCTTCTACAATCAGGACATCTTTGTGGTTCATTTTCGAATCCTTTTTCTTTATAGAATTCTTGTTCACCCTCAGTGAATACAAATTCTTGTGAACAATCTTTACATACAATAGTCTTATCAGCCATTTAAACATTTCTCCTTTTTATTTATATTAAGATTTAAGATCTGATTTACTTTATATGCCTAAAAAGGTAATGTTTTAATCATATCAAATCTTGGCGTTGTCGACTTTACAATCTCAACTCACTTAGAATAACATATATTTTATTAATATGCAATACTTTTTTTTAAAGTATTTTGAGACTTGACTTAATATTTATTGTTTAACATTTCGTGCCAAAGCTAAATTAATAGTTCCTTTTACAAGATCAATTGCTTGTAGTTTACTGTGTCCCTTATGTTTTATTTGCTCTTCTTCTTTTGTTGCTATTGCTTTATATGGATATTCTTTCTCATTGTTTTCCATAACTTCTATTACGTAACCCCTATATTCTTCCATATTCCACCTCTTATTATTTATTTAAAATGTTGTTCATAATTATATACTTACATATATTATTTAAAACTAAACAGTAATTTTATTCAACTTAACTTAAACTTTTCTCCCACTTTAGCATTTTGCTTATTAACTCTAATGCTTGTTATAATTTTCCTGTTTTGTCCTCCCTTTCTAAAATCATTATAACACATTTAGAATAATTTGAATATTCTTTTATTGAAATTTTCTTTAATTTTTAATTCGTTAACTGTATAAACTATTTATTTGAATATACCTAAAGCTTACCTCATGTCTTTTCCAGTATAATAGGCAATGGCAATTGTGCCTGGCCCTACATGGGCACCAATAACTGGTCCTATAGAGCAGATTGGAACTACAATATGTAATTTTTCAGATAATTCCTTAGCAAGCTCTAGCGCTTCATTATAGCAATGAATATGGTGTACCATAATTTCACCTTTTCCATAGATCTCAATATCTTGAAGCATTTTATCCACCATAGTGATTACTGCTTTTTTCTTTGTTCTAACTTTTGTTAAAATCGTTGTTTTTCCATCTTCTACAGTTAAAATAGGAATAATCTTAAGAAATGAACCAATTAAAGCACTTGCACCTCCAATTCTTCCACCTTTTTTTAAATATTCAAGGCTGTCTGGCACAAATAAGAATCTACTTTTGTTTATATTGTTTTTAGCTGCTATTTTAACACTTTCTAAAGTTTCACCAGCTTTTGCCGCTCTTGCTGCTACAATAGCTGCGAATCCAAGTTGCATACAATTAGAGCGAGAGTCTACTATTTCTATCTTAGCATCTTTATATGTTTCTAAAATCATATCCCTTACCATATGTGCTGTAGAATAGGTACCACTCATATCCGAAGAAATGAAAATACAAAAAAGAGAATTCCCCTTTTGTACAACATTTTCCATCTCATTATACAAATCCTGTACAGATGGCTGAGAAGAAGTTGGAATTCCTTTTTCCTGCATCATCTTATAAAAGACTTCATTGTCTATTTCTTTTTCTCTAAAACTCTCCGCTAGGAATACGACATTTAAGGAAACAATCCTTATATCTAATTCAATTTGAATATCCTTTTCTATATAACTTGTACTATCAGTTAAAACCTTCACTGTCATCTCATTATCACCTCAACTACAAAATTGTTTCACTCAATACCATAGCATAGAAAACCCTTTATACTTATGGTCTTTTTATTATAGCATTTATAAAATATAAAGTAAGTAAGAAATTATTATTTGCCCATTTAAAAATAACGTGTACCGCCCTTTAGCTTAGTACACGTTATTTTTAATTCATTCCTCTTTTCTATGTTTCTTTTTTACTACTTTTAACCTAAAAAAATCTTCTCTTTCTTTTTCTTCTAAAACTTCTGTAACAAATTTTACTATTGCCTCAAATTTAGGAATCTGTATATTTTGAAGTGCATTTGCCCTTTTCTGAGTTTTCTTTACTTCCATGGCTAATCTGTAGACAGCATTTTCTATTTCTGCTAGCTCATAGGTCAAATATTTTATATTATTAAACTCTTTCATTGCCTCATCAATGGCAGCGCTACTTCTATAAAACCCATATTTGGGTTCAATCTCCTTTCTTTCGAAAATAATCTTGGGGACTTCTACCCCCATAACACTTTTAAATAAAATTTCATAATCTTTAGCTTCTTCTATGGTCATAGCCATATCTTCTACATTTGTTATTCCTGAATTTATATTTGCAGATTCTAATGCTTTGTATGCCTTTGCAAACGTCGTATTTACCTTCTCTTGAAGAATCCGTGCCTTATCTACATAAGACATCATTTCTCTTATAAGTACATTTCTCTTTTTATCCAATAACTCAAAACCTTTTTCAGAAAAATCTAGAGAGCTTTTAGCATCCATTAAAGTAGATTTAGTTGGTGCAAATGTTTCCATATTACTTCACCACTATTTTATAATATTTGTCTAAAATTTTAGGTGAAACCCTATCCAGCTCATTCCTAGGCAAAATACTAAGAATTTTCCAAGCTAAATCTAAAGTTTCAGTCATATCCCTATTTTCATCATACCCCTGATTTAAAAACTTTTCTTCAAAAGTTCTACCAAAGTCCATATATATCTTATCTATCTCTGAAAGCTCATCTTCACCTATAACTTGAGCTAGTGCTATTACATCCTGTACCCTAGAGTAAGCTGCAAATATTTGATTTGATACATCCCCATGGTCTTCCCTTGTAAACCCTTCACCAATACCATCCTTCATAAGCCTTGAAAGAGACGGAAGTATATTTACTGGTGGATAATAACCTCTTTGCTGAATACCTCTACTTAAAACAATTTGTCCTTCAGTTATGAAACCTGTAAGATCTGGTACAGGATGCGTTATATCATCATTCGGCATAGTGAGTATTGGTATTTGTGTTATACTACCTTTTTTTCCCTTCATCATGCCGGCTCTTTCATACAGTGACGCTAAATCCGAATATAAATACCCCGGATAACCCTTTCTACTCGGAACTTCTTCTTTTAGTGAAGAAAGTTCTCGAAGTGCTTCACAATAATTAGTCATATCTGTAAGTATTACAAGTACATGCATATCTTCTTCAAAAGCTAAATATTCCGCAGCAGTCAAAGCACATCTTGGAGTTATTATTCTCTCAACTATAGGGTCATCTGCTAAATTTGTAAACATAACTACCCTTTCAAGCACTCCCGCTTCTTCAAAGCTTTTCTTAAAGAAGTTAGCATCATCATACTTTATACCCATAGCTCCAAACACTATACAAAATTTTTCATCCTCATCACCAGAAATTTTTGCTTGCCTTACAATTTGTGCTGCCAGCTCATTATGTGCCATACCATTTCCAGAAAATATAGGAAGCTTTTGACCCCTTATTAAGGTGGCAAGGCAGTCTATAGAGGATATTCCTGTTTGTATAAAGTTTCTAGGGTATCTTCTTGCTACAGGATTCATAGGCCTCCCATTTACGTCATACTTCTTTGATGAATAAACTTCTCCACCATTATCCCTCGGATCACCTATTCCATTAAATTCTCTTCCTAATACATCCTTTGTAATAGCTATTTTAAAGGATTCCCCTCTAAAATGCACTGAAGTATTGTCTACTGACATCCCAGTTGTTGTTTCAAAAACTTGTATTATGGCCTTGTCTTTATAAATTTGAACAACCTTTCCTTTTTTGTTATACTTTCCATCCACCAATATATCAACAATTTCATCGTAGGCTACATCTTCCACATTAGAAAGTATAATTAAAGGTCCTTGAATTTTATTTAGCATTAAATATTCTTTTTTCATATTGGACCTCCTTGCTAGTCTCTGTAGGCAAATAACAAAATCTACCTAACTTACTTATATTTTTCTATAAGTTTATTAAAATAATTTACTAACTCACTTTCTAAATCATCTATTAGTGAAAGTTCATCATTAGGTACGTTATATTTCATTTTATAAAGCTTTTCCATTAATTCTTTGTTTACTATAACAGAAATTGGTATTCCAAATTTTACAGCTTCTCTTCCATTATCATAAAAGGATTCAATAATTTTAAGCATCTTATATTGTTTATCGAGTGGTGCATAAGTATCTACAGCATTGTAGGCGTTTTGTTGGAGGAATGCAATTTTAAGGCATTTTGACACCTCTATAATCAACCTTTGTGCGTCCGGAAGCACATCTTCGCCTACCAATTTAACTATTTCTAGAAGTTTGCTCTCTTCATATAAAAGCTTAAGCATTTTTGCTCTTAAATCCATTACATCCACAGCGACGTTTTCTTCGTACCACTCCTTTAAAAGTGATAAGTACCCGCTATAACTAGCTAGCCAATTTATTGCTGGATAATGTCTTGCATAAGCTAATTTTTTATCAAGGCCTAAAAAGACAGAAACGAATCTTTTAGTATTTTGAGTAACTGGTTCTGAGAAATCTCCTCCTGCGGGCGACACTGCTCCAATTACAGTAACAGAACCCTCTGTACTATTTAAATTTTCTACATAACCTGCTCTTTCATAGAACTCTGCAATTCTTGATGGAAGATAGGCTGGATATCCTTCCTCAGCAGGCATCTCTTCAAGTCTTCCAGAGATTTCGCGTAAAGCTTCTGCCCATCTTGAAGTAGAGTCTGCCATTATCGCAACGTGATATCCCATATCCCTAAAATATTCTGCTATAGTTATGCCTGTATAAATACTTGCTTCTCTTGCAGCTACTGGCATATTTGATGTGTTTGCAATAAGCACAGTCCTATTCATAAGAGGCAGGTCCGTTCTAGGATCTATAAGTTTCGGAAAATCTTCTAGAACTTCTGTCATCTCATTTCCTCTTTCTCCGCAACCAATATAAACTATAATATCTGCATCAGACCACTTTGCAAGCTGATGTTGGGTTATGGTTTTCCCCGTTCCAAACCCTCCAGGAATTGCACAAGTTCCTCCTTTAGCTAGTGGAAAAAATATATCTATTATTCTTTGACCCGTGATAAGAGGTTTAAAAATAGTTTTTTTATCTTTTACTGGTCTTGGCTTTCTTACAGGCCAATATTGGTAAAGTTTAAGTTCATATATCTTCGCATCTTGCTTTAATTTAACTATTGTGGTTTCTATATTGTATTTTCCATTTTCACGTACCTCTATTACAGTACCTTGCACCCCTGGTGGAACCATTATCTTATGCATAATAGATTCAGTTTCTTGAACACTTGCATATATGTGTCCTTCTTTTAATTCATCTCCAAGCGCTACATTAATATCAACATCCCAAAGTTTTTCTTCATCAAGAGAAATGAGTCCTATGCCCTCTGGTAAAAATCCATAAGACATTTCATTTATTTTTTCAAGTGGTCTCTCAATTCCATCGAATATATTTCCTAATATTCCTGGCCCGAGTTTAAGAGAAAGGGGACTCCCAGTAGAAATTACAGGTTCACCTATTTTAAGTCCACTAGTTTCTTCATAAACCTGAATTGTTGCGTAATCTTCTTCTAGTATTATAATTTCACCAATGAGTTTTTTAAATCCAACCATAACCATTTCTCTCATTTTAAAGCCCTTCATGTGCTCGGCTTTTATAACTGGACCATTTACTCCGATTATATTCCCTTCCATGTTTTTCCTCCCCTTGGTAAATCATCACATACGTGGCAGCTCATCTTCAAAGAAGATGCTCATCTTCAAAGAAGATGTTAGTTCATGTTCTTAAAGCTGCAATTTAGTGCTTATTCTCAAGCCAGCACTTCCATAACTCTAACACCAATTATTTCTTTACTTTCTTGTAATGCAGAGTAAATAGTACTATCCATTTTGAATTTTCCTTCAACATCTTTTAATATTACACCGCCTATAAAGTCCTCTTCTGAAATTTTCATTTCAATATTCCCATCAGAGTACCCATTTAGTATAACTTCAATTTCACTTTTAAATTTTTCATAATCCCTTTTTATTACTATAATATAGTAATTCCCTTTATCTATTCCCACTAAAGTCTTTTTTAAGGCACTTATGAAATAAGGTTTATATTCAGAAGAATAAACAAATTCTACAAGCTTTTCTCGTACACCTTCTAGAGCCTCGCCAATTAGCTTTTCCTTCAGAAATAGTATCTCTCTTTGCTTATTAAGCTTTTCTTTTGCCACTATTCTATTTGCTTTAATATTAGATTTTTTTGCGACTTCTACTTGGAGACCCCGCCTCAATTCTTCTATTTTTTCACTTTCCATATTTACTTTTTTTTCAGCATCTAAACTGAATGCTTCTAATTTCTCTTGTTTTTCCTCGTTTACCTTGTCATATATTATCTTAGAAAACAAACTTATCTTATCCTCAATGGTTGTCATAACCAAGCCTCCTGCAAATTCTTATGCTCCTACTAACTTGTATAGTAATTATATCTTAATCCCTATGGCTTCTTTAACGTATCTCAAGATGGAATCACTAGCCTTATTCCATCCATGCCTATCTGGAATTTCTACCAAAAGAGGTCTCTCCTTTGACAATTTTATTAGGTTTACCTCATCAGGAATTAAAAGAGCAATTTTCTCTGTTATTACAATTATTCCTATTTCCTCATTTTTTTTAAGTTCTTCAATTTTTTCTATTATTTCTTCTTTTTCATGAAGAACAACGGATTCTATTCCTGCCATTTTCATACCTACAAATGTATCCATATTATCACTTATTAAATAGCTTCTCATAAGCCTCTCCCTTAAAGGACATTCAAATAAATAACAAGTCCTTTTTATTTATTTTCATATCCCTAAAATTTATAGTTTTGAAAGTATCATTATAGATATAATAAGTCCATATATAGCAATACCTTCTCCAAGACCAACAAAGATAAGAGTTTTTCCAAGAATCTTAGGATCTTCTGATACTGCACCTAAGGCTGAAGATCCAACAGCGCCCACAGCATAACCTGCACCAATAGTTGCAAGTCCTGTGGAAAGTCCAGCTGCTAAATACCCAAGTCCGGCCGCCGGATTCGCTGAAACTGTCCCAGCTGCATTTGCTACACTAGGAATATTCACAATCAGCGCGCCCATCATAACCGGTATAAATACACCTAAGTTTATTCTTAGTGCTTTCTTAATTTTTTGTTTTCCTAAAACATCTATTTTGCTTTGCTGAACAACTCCATAAGTAATAGTAGCCATAACAACACAAAATGTTAATATTAATAATATAGTCATAATTATTCCTCCTTCTAATATCTAGTGTATTAACTCGCACAATCATTAATTTTATTAACCTTTTTTATAGTCTAATTTTCTATACATGTTACTTGAATTTAACCTGCACAGGTTCAAATGTAACCCCGCCACCTTCATAATACTTACTGAATAATTCATAGTATTCAAGTCTTAGTCCCTGTATAAATACTATCATCCCTTCAAGACATATAATTATTATGTTTCCAAGTATTAGTATTAGTACCGACGCAAATCCACTTTTAGTCATGGAAGCCATAGCAGAAAATGCAACAAACAAACCAACATGATTTAATGCAAAAGCACCCACTCTTATAAATGACAGCGTATTAGAAAACATTGACAGTAGTGTTTCCACTACTTCAAACCCTGATTCTATAAAATAATCCTTAGCTCCGGCTTCAAATAATATTTTTTTACCTTTAATAATATTCGTTAAAGGCTGCTTTAGTAATATCAGTAATAAAAAGAAAATGAAATATATTATCCAAATAGTTGTTGGTAATAACGGATTTTTATACACTATAGAAACTGTTAATATTAAAGCTCCAATATAGAACATAAAACCTGCTAGACCTTCTTTTCCAAAAAGTCCACGTTCTATATCTTTCCGCCTTAAGCTATTAGTAATTCCTAATATAAAACCTAAAATTAAGAAACCGCATCCAAATATTATAGCGGCAATTAATATATCATTAATGTTTTCCATAGGCCTAATTAGCAATGCATTAATCACGTTCTCAGAGCCAAATACACTTCCATATAGAAATCCAAATGCTATAGAACTTACCCCTATCCTTTCAAAAACCCCACCTAAGTTACTTCTACCAAACTTATTTCTTAGCAAAAAACCTGCTAAAAGTAATACTAATCCTTGTCCTGCATCTCCAAACATTGCGCCAAACATCAGAGTATAAGTTATTGCCAAAAACATGGTGGGATCGATTTCATCATAGCTAGGAACACCATACATGTAAACCATACTCTCAAAGGGTTTGAACAATTTATTATTTATAAGCATTGTTGGTGTAGTTATAGCTTTATTAGTTATTTCATTAGGTTCCTTTCTAATAATTAATATTCTATCATCAAAACTCGAAAGTAACTTATTTAGTCTCTCCATAAAGCTTTTAGGTATCCACCCAGACAGATAAAAAAATTCATTTGTGCAAGCTGCGCTTTTTTTAATTTCCCCTGACTTTCGCTCCAATTCATAACTGTTTTCTATATCTTTTATAGCTTTATAATTATCATTTAGGAAATCATTAAGTTTAGTTTGAATTTCACCTGTGGATACAATTACTTGAATTATTTCTGAGCTAACTGTCACTGCAACATCCCTTGGAATACCTATGTAATGATCAGGTATTAGAATTTTTTCACAATTTGCAGATTTAAAAATTCTTTCAGTTTCTGTTAGCATAAGTATTGGAGTAAATGATATAAATATAACAAAATCACTTTCCTTATAAACAGCTTTCATAACTGATGGTATATTTTCATAATTGGCTTTTAGTTTGATCATGTTTTGCTCAGGCACTTTGTATAAACCCATTTGGAAATTTTTCATAGTTGTAAGCTCTTCCATGGGAAGATCCACACTCTTTAAAAATCCTAAGGCCTCATAAGTATTTTTAAGATAATGCTCTTTTTCTTTTAAATCCTCATATTGTCTATTTAAAATCATATATTTGTCATAGACATCAGATAGTTGTTTTTCTATAATATCGAAATCAAAAATCATATCCTTAATGTATTTTTTACTTATACCAAAGGTCTCTTGAGCCTCTTGAAGTTTCTCAATATGTTTTAAACCTATATTATAATCTTTATCATATAAGTAAGGTCTTATATAGTTTACATCCATTAAAGCCTCTATATTGTCCGTTGAAGTTTTCAGTACAAAGTCTGATGTGTTTATTTCTTGCAAAGCACTTACTGGTTGCATACAGCCTTCTAGTGCTAACATTTTAGTTAGTTTATCAAAATCTTTAATTGCTCCAACTAAATTTACCATATGCATTTTCTCTATAGACACAAAATCACCTCCGAGGGTCCTCTTGGTAGATATTACTTTATAACGTGACAGAAATACAATTCATACAATCATTAATATCAATGGAGTATCTCTTTTGTTCTATTATAGATATAATATCTCTTATTTCAATCCTATAAAACGTAAGATAACTCATAACCATCCCAATATTGGTTTTATTTTCCATAAGGATTTTCTTGAAATATTTCTTTTGGAATTCCCGTTCGCGTTTTTCAATGAGATTAGCATCATCTTTTTCATATATTGGCGCATATGGTGTTTTCTCAATTAGATTGTGAAAGTCTGCCATATTATTTATATAACAAAGCTTTCTAATCATTTCCTTTGAAAGCTTATAACCATTATATATTGTATAGTTAAACAGTTCCTCAGGAGGTATCTTATAAAAAGTCTTTCCCCTATATATCCACCCTAAATTTAAAAGATCTGCTTCCTGGCCTAATATACTCTGTACCACTTCTTTATTCTCATTGTCTAGATGCTTAAGTTCGCGTCGTATAGTCGTAAAATAAACAAAATCAAGTTCTGTTTCAATCCTAAACAAGCCTTTTTCATTTACGGTCTTACCTAAATTTTTTAGACTCTTATAATATATGCTACCTTTTAATCCATCTATTACTTCTTCTACACTTTTTAAAGCTAATAAATAATCATAATTTATTGTATTTAACGAATTTCTAGCAATAAACTTATTTTCTATTTCATCTGCGCTACGTCCTAAATATTTACCTCTAATAATCATTTTTAAATCTTCTATTTCCCACCTTACAAAAAAAGCTTTTACGAGCTTCCTATATTCACCATCAAAATAATTTATAAATTTACTATAGATACTTATATAGTGTCTGTGTAAAATAATTTCTAAATTACCTCTATGAATCGTATCTAAATTGTATGCTTCTAAAAGTTCACTATAGTTAGTTTCATCTTTTAATACTTTAACAGCGCTTTTAAAGTCCTTACATTTTAATAATTTCAAATACTGATCATCACTTAGCATCTTTCCCATCAGTGCCTTTACTTTAGTATTTATAGCACTAAACTTAACAACACTTCCCATATATTTTCACCCCTAATGTGGCTTTATTATTCCGTCAAATACTTCATTTATTATTTTTAATTTATTGCTTTGATATTTGATATTAATGTTTTCTAATCCTTCTTCTTTTTCTTTTTTTATGGTTTTAGCTTTATACTCTGCCTCTTTTATTTTTTCATTACTTATTTCACTTTTTATTTTTTTAGATTCTTCTTGAAATTTCACATTCATATCCACTATCATACTATCAAGTTCATCTTGTTTTTCTTTTAGCAATTCATCAATGCCCTTCCTATAGTTTTCAGCATCTTTGTCTATACTTAATATTTTTTTCATTACAAATTCCAAAGCATCGCCCCCAATATTTGAAAAACATTACATATTTTTGTTTTTTCACATAATTCCGAATATTATGTACCTTCTATTATATTACCCCTATACCATAATGTCGAAAGCTATTTTGGGCATTATATTAGCATTTGGCAATAAATTCGAGCTTTATTCCAACAAATAGCATAAATAGCTAACGTTACCTATGTTTATCTCTTGTTTCTATATGTATAACGTTCTTTATCTCTACATAAATAATTTTCCTTTTTATTACCTAGTTCATGTAGTATAATTGTATACTATAAAGAAATGTACTAATGAAGGAGGATACTTATGAAGGATGACATAAAAGAAGTAGAAGATAGAGTATTAAACTATCTTTATGAAAATAGAGCTGCATCTCCACAAAGCATTACAAAAATAAAGCTTGGAATTAATTTAGGAAATGGTAAAGGTAATAATAGATTATTTAAATCTTCTCTTGAATCACTAATGAAAAATAAGTTTATAACTAAACAAGCAATTAGAGGAAATTATAAAATTGAACCTAGTGGAATCGTGTATATTGAAGAAGAAAAATAAAAAAAGAGCTCAATGCTCTTTTTTTATTTTTAAAGACATGAAAATAAATAACAAGCACACTGGCTTGTTATTTACTCGATTATCCCTTATATCTAATTATTATAAAAATGCGCTATTCAACCATTCATTATCTATTTTTATGAGAACCCATCCTGCTATTATTGTCAAAACAGATGTTATTAAAAACATTGGAGTTGCAATTACTTGTATATGTAATATTTTATTTTCTACAATTCCTAAAGCCATTATAAAAATAGGATGCGAATAAAAAATGAAATTAGCTATTCCTCTAGTATAATATGATAATATTCTTTTTTTAGGTAATGGATTATTTAATAAAAGCATCATAGTAATAGCTAGTAGCGGATATAGGCATAATGATATAACAATATTAGCTTGCAAATTTAGTTTTATTACTAAAATAATTTCAATGAGAAATAATACTGAGGTAATTCCCCATCCAGTTAAAAGTTTTTCATTTGAAATCTTACGGTATTTATCTTCTAGTATATTTAAAAAGTAACCTAACATAAAGAAAGGAAGTCCCATTAATATAACTCGTCGAATTAATTTAAACCAAGGTGAATTAATAAAAATTTGGATGATTGGAATTCCATTTCCGATACTATAATAGGAACATCCTAAAAGTCCTAAAATATATAATAGAATCGAACAATAAGCCAAAAATTTTAGAAGTTTCAATTTATTAAAAAACGTTACGACAAAAATACAAAAGAACAATGTTGGAAAGTACCATAGCTGATAATTACTCCCATTTATAAAAAAGTTCATAATAAACTTTTTCATAAAAGTCCCTATTGGCTCATGGTGTTTTATTACACTCACCAAAAATTTAATTGAAAAATATATGGAACTCCATATAACGTAAACCATTAGTAATTTTTTCACGTTTCTTATAAATACACTTTTTTTAGCCAATAACCCCTTAACGTAATAAAAACCTGCCACACAGAAAAAGAATGGAACTGCTATTCTTGGAATTATCATGGTAGCAATAAATCCTGCCGTACCATTATTGTCAGTTAAAGGGTGTGTATGTACTGCTACTACCATTATTGCACAAATTATTCTAAAAATATCAATCGAACAATTTCGCTCTTTAGTTGAAGTTGTATTTACCATAATTATCTGCTTCCTCCCTACTATATACTAATAATAACAAGTAACTATGTCGTTGTAATGTCCAGAGCGACAATAAATTGTAAATTTCAAAAAAAAGCGGCTTAAATACATAAAATTATGTATTTAAGCCTCAATAGATAGGAAAACCTAATAAAATGATTTGAAATTTGCAACTACTACAATACCAATTGTAAACAGATTATAAGCTTTGCACAAACTCTTCTTTTATATTGGACAACAATTCACTGTCTGTAATAACATCGTATCCAGTGCAGGCAAGTGCCATAGCACCTATTAGTAAAGAATTATGAGCCTGCTCAGTAATTGTTGCTTTAGCCATTTCCTCGGTGTGTAAGTTCAATTTTGGATTACCTATACCTAGTAAAGGATGTATACACGGCACAATGTAACTTACATTTCCCATATCTAAAGATCCAATATTCCCTGGTGGATTAATATCTGTGATGCCAAGCATCCTCAAATTTTTATTAAATGACTCAGATAAATTCTTATTCGTATTCATATCATCAAAGGGAGGTTCATATAAACTAACTACCAGTTTTGCTCCAGTCATTAATGCTGCACCAGTCGCGATATTTTTCACCTTTTGAATTACTTCCTTCAAGTAACTCTTTTTAAGAGCTCTTATATGAAATTTTGCAACTGCTCTGTCTGGCACTATATTCGCAGCTATGCCACCCTCACTAATAATTCCATGTATCCTTACATCAGATGTAACATGTTGTCTCAATGCATTTACTCCATTAAACATTAATATAACTGCATCCAAAGCATTAATCCCATTTTCAGGTGAGCTCGCTGCATGACTTGACTTCCCTGTAAAATCAAATTCTAGTGCATTCATTGCCAAGGATGACCCACTTTCACAAGTTTTTCCATATGGGTGCACCATCATAGCAACATCTACATTGTCAAATACTCCAAGCTCCGCCATTTCAATTTTCTCACCACATGTTTCTTCTGCAGGGGTTCCATAAACTTCAATTTTCCCACCCACTTGTCCTATTATTTTGCTTAATGCTATAGCTGCTCCAATACTAATTGTGCCTATCATATCGTGTCCACATCCATGCCCTATTCCTGGCAATGCATCATATTCACACAAAAACGCAATAGTCGGACCTTTTATATTACTGTTATAAACTGCTTTAAATGCAGTTTCCATTTTTGCTATTCCAATCTCCACTTTAAAAGAATGTTCCGACAATAAAGATGTTAATTTTCCAACAGCCTTAAATTCTTCGTTACCGAGTTCTGGGTTATGATAAATGTAATCATTAATTTCCCATAGTTTCTCTTTTATATTTTGAACTTCATCTATGATTTGATTTTTCATTGTTTTGTACCCCCACTTTTAAATTTAAAAGTTTGTTTGGTCTTTCCGATTCCCCTTCAAATAAAGAAAAGGGCCAGGATCTAACCTGGCACCTTTATAATTAATTATTCTACTAGGCTAAAATGGTCCGTAATTAATTAGTACAGAAATTGCTACCAGTACCGCTGCAATACCACTCCAAATTAAAAACAAGGGGAACATCCATTTTGCCCACTTATCCCACTTTACTCCACCAATGGCCAATGCCGCCATAAAATATCCAGAAGTAGGACTAATCATATTTGTAATTCCATCCCCAAACTGAAATGCCAATACTGCAGTTTGCCTTGTGATACCTACTACATCAGCCATAGGCGCCATAATTGGCATTGAAACTGCCGCTTGTCCACTGCCAGATGGAATAATAATATTGATCATACTTTGTACAATAAACATACCTACGGCACTTAAAGCTCCCGGCATTCCTGATACAACATTGCCCATACTATATATGATTGTATCCATAATACTTCCTTCGGTCATCACCACCGTAATAGCTCTTGCCAGACCAATAATAATCGCCCCGTATACCATAGCTTCGGCTCCATGAATAAACTCTTCTGCAATTTCATTTATCTTAAGTCCACCAACAATACCTGTTGCAATACCAATAATCAAAAACATTGCTGCTAGCTCTGTAATATAAAAACCTAAGTTTACAATACCATAACCCAGGATGACTAATCCTATGACCAGAACGGACATAACCATCTTATGTTTTGTATTAAATTCTGGTAAATCGTTTAGATCAAATTTATCATGTTTTTTACGATCCTCCTCATACATTGGACTTAGTTCTGGATTTTTATGAATTTTACTTGCATATCTGTATACATAAATAATCCCAGCCGCTAAAATAACTACATAGCATATTAACCTATATCCAATTCCCGAAAATAAGGGCAATCCAGAGATTCCTTGGGCAATTCCTATGGTAAAAGGATTTAAGAATGCTCCAGCAAACCCTGCTCCTGCTCCCAATAGTACCATAGCTGTACCGGTTATGGTGTCAAACCCTAACGCCAATGCCATTGCAATTACAATGGGATAAAACGGCAACGCCTCCTCAGCAGTTCCTAATATTGCACCTGCTAAAGAAAAAATAGTCATAATAACTGGAATAACTAATTTTTCTCTACCAGTCATACTCTTTACCACAGAGCCTATACCTGCATCAACAGCTCCTGTGGCCTGCAAAACACCAAATGCCCCACCAATTATCAATACAAAGAAAATAATTTGACCTGCTTCTTCCATCCCTTTAGGAACTGCTTTAAAAACACCAAATGGAGAAACAGGACTCTGCTCCACTTGATGATAACTATCGGCTACAACAAAAACTCTTCCCGTTTTAGCGTCCTCTGCCCGGTCATATTGACCTGCTGGTACTATATAAGTGAGTGCTGCAACAATTATAATCATAATAAATATTAGAACATACGTATGTGGCATTTTTATCTTTTTCATTATTTAATCTCCTTTACACATAATTTTTCTATGATATCCATATAAATATAGGTAGCTTGAATAATTTGATCTATTTCACAAAATTCGTCGTTGGAGTGTGCTTGATTAATATTCCCTGGTCCTAAAATGATACATTCTGTACCCATATGGGTACTCAATAGTGCTGCATCACTCCATGCGGGAAAAGCACAGGGTTCTTGTGGCTTTCCAGTCACTTCTGTTACACTCTTAATTGCCTGTTGCACCAAGGGATGGTTATGTTGAATATGATGAGGAGAGTTACCCAGAGCAGACGTATATTCACTCATTCTCCTAATTTCAAATGTCCCCCCCACAATATCGATAGCCTTTTGGGCAACTTTTGTTATTTCATCATAGAGAGATTCCATTGTTTCATTTGGAAGCCATCTTCTATCAATCTTTAAACTACATTGATCACAAACAATATTTGGCTCATCCCCTCCTTGAATTACCCCCACATTAATGCTTCCATTTCCTAATATATCAAATTTATAGGATTCTATCTTAGGCTGTAATTCATCCTTAACCATCTTTATAAACTCAGTTGCTGCATAAATGGCGTTGATTCCTTCATGGGGTCTACTTGCATGAGCTGATCTTCCCTTAAATGTAACTTCAATCCATTCCATTCCCTTGTGAGCAGTACATACTTTTAGTTGAGTCGGTTCCCCTATGATAGCCATTTTTGCTTTTACATTTTTCTTAATCAAATACTCCGTCCCCTTAGATCTTTCCTCTTCATCAATTACCCCGGCAAACATCACACCATGAGAAAGGACTGCATTTGATCTTTTCACTGCTACCATTGCAGCTAACATTGCAGTAATCCCACCCTTCATATCCACAGATCCTCTTCCATACAATTTACCATCCTTTATAAAAGGCTGAAAAGGTGGATAATCCATATTAAATCCAAGGACTGTATCTGTATGTCCAGTAAGCATTAATTCAATTCCTTCGTTCTCTCCCCTCAGTTGACCATATACATTGGGTCTGTTTTTTTCTACATCCTCTATACTGCTTTCAATACCCTCCTTCTCTAAATAGTTTTTAATCCATATGGCTACTTCAGATTCCTTAAGCTCATAATTTTTATGACTTTCCATGGATACTAACTGTTTTGCAATAGAAATAATTTCATCACCTGTAATAAAATTTTTGAAATTCATTCTTTTCCCCCCCTCTTCGTAATGTAAGTCTCATTTAGGATTGCGTTATCTCTCACATTTCCCGCGATTTACTATTCGTAATATTCTGAAAATTAATAATAGATGGGAATGTGATAAAAATTTTTCATGTGTATATGTTGATACACATAAACATGTTCGATAAGATTATGTTTATTATATGTTAACAGTTTGTCCATGTCAATGACTAAATGTAAAAACAACATAAAAAAGACTGGCTAAATTGCACCAGTCTTTTACTAGATTCATATATATTTTTAAAATTAAAGGGGGACTCTAATTAAAAAATTATTTACTAGCTACTTACTATATGTTTATAATAACAATTCTTTATGTCATCATAGTGTCGAAAACAAAAATAAAGTGTAAATTAACTAATTGAACCTTTTTCCGTTGTCAAATATAAAATAAAAAGCGACTCAGAATACATAAAAATATGTATCTAAGCCGCAATATGTCTATTTAATTGGCGGGAATATGTGTGAATCGAACACACCCATCGTGGTATTAGCACGACAACACAGTTTTGAAGACTGGCAGGCACACCAGCACCTATCTACTCCCATTAATCTTTTCTTTTCAGCGTTAATTATACCATATTATAATGCTATATTCAATAACAATATACATCATTTTGTCGAATTGTCGAATCAATTAATTCAAAGTTCCATACTTTTAACTTTCCTTGTATAGTACTCGATCATTTTCCACCCTCTTAGTTAATTTTATACCATCAAAATGTTCTAAAAGAGCTACTGAAAATTTTCGACTTGTGTCAAAGGCGTCTCTAGCTGA
>NZ_JAENWL010000153.1 GCF_016650095.1 Clostridium sp.
ATTGGGAACTTGAATATGGTGAAATTGCTAAAATATTTAGAGGTGGGTGTATTATTCGTGCTCAGTTCCTTAATAAAATTAGCGAAGCTTACGTAAAAGATGGCAATATTAGCAATTTAATGTTAGACTCATACTTTAAGGATATTCTTCATAATTATCAAAAAGACTTACGATATGTAGTTTCTACAGCTATAAATTTAGGAGTGCCAGTACAAGGATTTTCTAGTGCAATAATGTATTATGACAGTTATAGAAGTGCAAATCTCCCAGCAAACTTACTACAGGCACAGAGAGATTATTTTGGCGCTCATACCTTTGAAAGAGTTGATAAAGAAGGAACATTTCATCATGAATGGGTAAGTGATTATAAGGAAAAATAGTAAATATTAAAACCTGCAGTTTATATTTCAAACTGTAGGTTTATTTTTTAGTTTAAGTCTTTGCAAGTAGTATTTTAAATAGAATAGATGAATTATTTAAAGGAGATACTCATTAGTTTATGGAATCTGTAACAATAGAGGTATAAAATAGGTAAAATGTAAAAATTAGATTGGAATATCGAAATCACATTAGTGATATATACGTGTATAATAATATATATATAGATGTGATAATATTTTATATTATTAAGTATTTTATAATATGCAACAAGTAATATATATGAAGATTTTCGATGAATTGCTAGTTCCTAAATATTGAAAAATTACAATATGAAAAAGGAGGAATCAGCGTGTATTTGATCCCATTGCCACGCAAGGTTACAGAAAAGAAAGGATTTTTTTTGATAAGTCACAATACTGCCATTGTATTAGATGTGGCATTAGATGATAATGATTTGGAAAGTGCAAAGATGCTACAACAGGAAATAAAAAAAGTTATCGCAATTACGTTGCCCATTAAAAAAGTGCTGCGAAATGCAGGAAATCATGGAGAAAACTGCATTTGCTTAGAATATGACAATATAGATACAAGAGAGGAATCTTACCAGCTGACTGTAACAACGAATAAAATTACCATCGCAGCTTGTTCAAACCGTGGCTTCCTATATGGCGTAGCAACGCTGATTCAGCTATGTAAGATATACCGTGCGGAAATTGGATGCGTGGAAATTGAAGATGAACCATCTTATTCAAACAGAGGCTATATGCTTGATGTTAGCCGCGGAAGGGTACCAACTATGTCCAGCCTAAAATCGATGGTAGATCGATTATCTCTTTATAAAATTAATCAACTTCAGTTATATATGGAAAACTGTTTACGGATAGATGGCTTTGAGGAAATTTGGTCTCAGACTGATCCTTTTACTCCCGAAGAAATTCTAGAACTAGATCGTTATTGCAATATAAGAGGCATTGAACTAGTACCTTGCATAGCCTCTTTTGGGCATTTATATGATTTACTGCGTTCACAGAGTTTTGGTAAATACAGAGAAATGGACACCGGTCTGGAAGAATCATTTACGTGGTATAACAGAATGAGATACCACATCATTAACGTGTCTGACCCCGAAAGCTTTACTCTTATTACTGGTATTCTTGACCAATACATCCCTTTGTTCCGTAGTGATAAAATAAACATTTGTTGCGATGAAACATTTGATTTGGGTAAAGGGAAAAGCGCTACCATGGCTAAAGGAATGGTTTATGGGGACATGTATCTTTCTTATGTCAACAAGTTAGTTGAATATCTCCAAGCCAAGGGAAAAAAGGTAATGATTTGGGGAGATATTGTGCAGAACCATCACGAACAGATGGGGAAGTTAAATTCACAGGTTACCTGTCTTAATTGGTATTATAATTACGGTGCTAAGGAAGAAATTGTTAAAATATTCTCCGACAAAGGATTAAAGCAGTATGTATGCCCAAGCGTATCTGGTTATAGCAGACTAGTGAATGCTTATGACATGAGTTTTACAAATATTAGAGAGATGGCGAAGCTCGGTAATCAATATAATGCAGAAGGATTTTTAAATACCGACTGGGGGGATAGTGGGCACATTAATATGCCGGCCCTTGCTATTCCCTGCATGATTTACGGTGCGTCGCAAGGCTGGAACGTTGATGATGACAGAGAATTTAGTGACATAGACGAGGCTATGTCACTGGTGGAATATGGAGACCACGCAAAGAACCTTGTGGGACTTTTACGCGAACTTTCACGTCAAGATATAATCACTTTTAACGATTTGGCATTTTTCAGAGATTATAAGGTATATAATCAGACCTACCCAGATGTTGCAACATCTTTATATGAAAAAGCTAAAACTGAAATGATGCAGGTTTCAGAGAGTCAGCTTAAGACAGCAGTTTACAAATGTGGGGAAATAATCAATAGTCTTAAACAGAATGAAAGCGGATCCTATGCATACCTTCAAGAGGAAATGCTGGAGTATTATCTTGCTGCCCGTGGTGTAGCATTGATGCAGGAATTAACGCTGATTATTAAGGAACGCGAGTACGGTCAGAATGTATTTCCCATGGATACGACATATGAACTGGCAAGTAAGCTAGAGTATTGGCTTATGGATTATTGTACTGAGTGGAGGACTGTGAGCCGTGAGAGTGAATTGTATCGAATAAAAGAGTTTATTTGGCAAATCTGTTCCATTCTCAGAAAGTATGATTCTAAGTTACACAGCTGATTACAGTCGTGTATGGATGTATAATTATAAAAAAATACATTATAAAAAGCTGTGAGCTCAAGTTCACAGCTTTTATAATTATAAAAGTAGAAATATTATATTAAATCTATAAAAATTGCTTTCTATTATTATATAAAGACTTATAACCTAAGTTTAAGGATAAAAAAACTGTTACACAAACAGAAGTACAGATTGCAATCATAATGGCTATCTGATACATAATGGCAGTTGTAGGTAGTGTACCTGATAATATCTGTCCTGTCATCATTCCGGGTAAAAAGATTATCCCCATTCCAAGCATGGAATTTATTGTAGGAATTAAAGCAGTTTCTAAGGCATTATTAGCAAAAGGTTTTAAAATATCTTTAGGCTCTACTCCTAAATTTATTAGTGTATTAATTTTATTTTTACCCTTGCTTAAGTCATCCATAAAGGTTTTTATTGCGATGTTTACTCCAGTCATAGCGTTGCCAATAATCATACCTGCAAGGGGGATAGTGTATTGAGGGTTAAATATAGATTTCTTTACCACAACAGTGACAAAGAAAATTAGAACAAAAAGCCCTGAAAATGTTAAAGAAACTCCAATAGCAATTTTAAAATTGTGGTTTAAGTCTTTTCTACTTTTAAGGACTCTATTAACAGAAAATGTTATCATTAGTATCAAAAAAAATACAGTAAATAAAGGATTAGGATTACTAAAGACATATTGAAGTATATAACCCACAAGCACAAGTTGAACCGTCATTCTTATGCTTGCAACTAAAAGAAGCCTAGTTTGATTAATCTTTGATTTTTTCATTATTATTAACACTATAATTAGTAGTAAATAAATAAGTGAAAACTGAAAAAGACCCAGTGTAACAGCGCCTTGCATATTTACACCTCCTTAACCATTTCAATTTTATGCTCACAAAACTCTTCAACAACAGTTTTATTGTGACTTACAATTACAATATCAATATTCTTGGCCTTACAGAAATTTGTTATATTTGTCATTAGTTTATGACTATTTTTTTCATCTAATGCTGATGTCGGCTCATCTAATAATATAACACTAGGGCATAATGATAAAAAAATGGATATATAAACTCTTTGCCGTTCTCCACCAGAAAGGGTTGATGCATTTTGGCTAAGCGGAATATTTACACAGCAAAGTCCGGCAATGTATTTGATATAATCAATACCTGGCATAGGTAATTGTCTTAGTGAATAAAAAGTTTTGAAATTGTCTATTATGCTTTCATCAAAGAGAAAAGGATCTTGGGAAATTAGACTTACTTCACGTCTTAGATCAATAGGTTCATATGAGCATACTGGTTTGCCTTTATACAATAATTCTCCAGATAGTGGACTTATAGATTGGTTCAATAACTTTAAAAAAGTGCTTTTACCACATCCACTCTCACCAACAATAAAATTAATCTTGCCTTGCTTGATTTTTACATCATTATAAGTTAAATTGGCTTTGTATGTAAGATTCCTAGCTTGAAATAATGGATTATTCATTGTAGTTCCTTCCTTATTTATATTTACCTCTATAGAGCTTTGTCATAAGTCCAGCAATTATATTGTCTTTTTTAAGCTCCACTGCTTTATATCTGCATAACTCATGGCAACACATGCATTCAATACATTTAGAATAGTCAATTTGCTTAGTTTCCTTATCTATAGCCTGAACAGGGCAACTTTCTACGCACATATTGCATTGCTTACATAATGAAAGCTTAATCTTTGGTCGTGTTTTCAAAAAATCTATCACTTTAATGAGGGCGCCATAGTTTTGTTTCTTTTTACTATTGAATCTTTTGGGTAATTTAAAATCCTTAAGAACTGGAGGATAGCTATAGTCCCCACAAACCTGAATATTTTCTAATCTCCACTCTCCAAGGTTTCTCTCTCTAGCTGCATTTAGAATGGGAATATCCACAATATTAAGACCTATCATCTTTGCGGCCACAGTATCAAGAGCTAGAGGATCTGTACTAATGAGTATTTTCTTTGCATTGTAAACATCACCAGCTGTAGGTCCTTCACCCTGCATTGCAGTAATTCCATCCATAATATGCAGTGCTATTTTAGAATTTTCATGTATGTCTGCTAGCATTATGCCAAAATTCTTTGGGTCTGGTAGTAGCTTATGGTATTGTGCTTTTTTAAGCCCAGGAATAAATCCGAATACATTTTTAACTGCACCTGTGTATATACCTGCGGTATGAGTCTTAAACTTTGGAAGGTTGATAACTAAATCAGCATCAAATACAGGTTTTGCTAAATACAACTTATCTCCGTAATCAGATGTAATGCTACATTCCCTAACCCCTTCTCTATCAAAATTCTTAATTTCTGCACTCTCATCCATAGCTACTTTATTGAGTCCTGATACTTCAAAGCTTTGAGCGGTAGGTGCTATTCCTGCTATTGCGCCACCAGAGCTATCTCCTATCCAGACTGTGCATTCCATTTTATTTAGAATTTTAGTTATAGCGCGTACAAATTCAGAGTGAGTAATTGCGGCAGTTTCTGAGGACTTAGGACCAATTAAATTCACTTTTAGAAGTACCTTCATACCTGGTTTTACAAAGGCTTGCCATCCACCAATTAGATCCATACCACTATTTAGCTTTTCTATAACAGCATTTGTGTTATAGCTATCACACTCCTCAATTATTACTTTACTCACATTTACACCCCTTTATTAAAATGATTTCATCTACTCTATTCTAATAATAGTATATCATTTCATACATAAATATAAAATCTATTTACAATTTAAAAAAGGTTAATATATTTCTACCTTATAAATACTTCTCATATATACAAAAAGCAATATATGAGAAGCATTGAGCAATTCGTGGGGAGTAATTCAAATTATAATGATATAGAATAGTAAATATAAACGTTAATTTATTTATAAAAATTAATATAATATGTAATTTAGAAAGGTAGGTATTTTTATGAAAAAGAAATTAAAAGTTGGAATAATAGGTTGTGGTGGTATAGCTAATGGGAAGCATATGCCAAGTTTAGATAAGATAGTAGAGATAGAGATGGTAGCGTTTTGTGACGTCGATTTAGAAAAAGCAGAGGTTGCTGCAAAAAAATATGGCAATGAGGAAGCGAAAGTTTATACGGACTATAAAGAACTTTTAAAAGATGAGACAATCGACGTTGTTCATGTATGTACACCTAATAGATCACATAGCTCTATAACTGTGGACGTATTAGAATCTGGAAAGCATGTTATGTGTGAGAAACCAATGGCAAAAACCTCAGAAGAAGCAAGGAAAATGGTAGAAGCTGCAAATAGAACAGGGAAAAAGCTTACTATAGGTTATCAAAATAGATTTAGAGTAGACTCTAGATATCTAAAAACTACCTGTGAAAATGGAGAACTGGGAGAAATATATTTTGCAAAGGCACATGCTATAAGAAGAAGAGCAGTTCCAACCTGGGGAGTATTTTTAAATGAATTTGAGCAAGGAGGAGGACCATTAATAGATATTGGAACTCATGCGTTAGATTTAACGCTTTGGATGTTAGATAATTATAAGCCTAAGTATGTTGTGGGAAATGTATATCATAAGCTTAGTAAAAAAGAAAATGCTGCTAATGCATGGGGACCATGGGATCCTAAAAAATTCACAGTAGAAGATTCTGCTTTTGGATTCATTACTATGGAAAATGGTGCCACTATCGTGATTGAATCAAGTTGGGCATTAAATAGTCTTGAGGTTGGCGAAGCTCAGACAACCCTTTGTGGAACAGAAGGTGGAGCTGATATGAAGGATGGCCTTCGAATAAATGGAGAAAACCTAAGTAGACTATATGAAACTAAAATTGAATTTGGTTCTAGTGGAGTTGCATTTAATGAAGGAACTATTGAAGACCCAGCAGAGGTTGAAGCTAGGGCGTGGATTGATTGTATCTTAAACGATAAGGAGCCTGTTGTAAAACCTGAGCAGGCCTTAGTGGTTACGGAAATACTAGAGGCAATATATGAGTCTTCTAAAACAGGAAAACCAGTTTACTTTAACAAATAAAAATATTAATCGGTGTGCAAGAAGTACACTAGATATTATAAGGATGGTGTTTAATATGTATATAGGATTTTTAACAGGATGTCTTGGTGGCATACCACTTAAGGAAAAAGCAAAATGGGCAAGTGAACAAGGGTTCAAAGCATTAGAACTTTCTTGTTGGCCAAGGACAAACATTCGAGATTATTCAGGAAGTGAAATAGATGTAGCGAACTTTACAAAGGAAGATGCAGATGAAGTTTTAAAATATTTCAAGGAATATGGCTTAACAATTTCTTCTCTTGCTTATTATGATAATAATTTAGATAGTGATTTAGAAAAGAGAAAATTCATAAATAATCATTTTAAAAAATGTGTTGATGCAGCAGTTTTACTTGGGGTACCTTCCGTTGGAACATTTATAGGAAGAAATATTGATAAATCAATAGAAGATAACTTTGACGAATTTGAGGTGGTATTTACCGATTTGGTAGCTTATGCTGAGAATAAAGGGATAAAAGTAATGATTGAAAATTGTCATATGGTCGGATGGCAAGTTTCCGGCCAGCCAGGAACTATTTCCTTTACTCCAGAACTTTGGAGAGAGATGTTTAAAAGAGTTCCGAGTAAAAACTTCGGATTAAATTATGACCCATCTCATTTAGTTGGTATGCTTATAGATTATATTAACCCAATTAAAGAATTTAAGGATAGGATATTCCATGTACATGCTAAGGATACAGAGGTTCTCCAAGATAAGCTTAAAGAGTATGGTGTGTTTAACAAACAATTAAATACTAATGAGGGGTTTGGTTTTTGGGTTCCTAAAATGCCAGGACTTGGTCAAGTTAATTGGGAAAAATTTATTTCCACATTAAATGAAATAGGATACGAGGGAGTAGTAAGTATTGAACATGAAGATCCAAATTATGAGGGCAGTGAAGAAAAAATAAAAGAAGGTTTAAAGCTTGGGATAGAATACTTAAGAAAATTAATATAGAAGTGTTATAGTGTATAACACTATTTGGGAGATGAAAAAATGAAAATATTAAAAGTAGCTATTATTGGGTGTGGGAATATATTTCCTATGCATGCCCAATCAATAAAAGAAATATTATTCTTACGACGCACCAGTGAAAATTGAACTTCATTGTGAAAAAGGAATTGTGAATATGGTAGGAGATAGAGCACATATAAAGTTTAAAGATGGAAGAGAGTTAATTGCAGATAATAACCCTGAGGATACCTTTGATTATGGAGA
>NZ_JAENWL010000420.1 GCF_016650095.1 Clostridium sp.
TCCTATACCCTGTGCAAGTATTACTGCCATTACTGAAATATCTGCTAATTTGAAAAATGATATTTTAACCTTAACAGAATAAAAGTAACCAGCAACTAAGGCTGCAAATAACCCTCCATGTATAGACAATCCCCCTTCAGTTATCTTAAATATATCCATTGGATGGCTAAAATAAAAAGAAGGATTATAAAAAAGTATATAAAATAACCTAGCACCAACTATACCAGCAATTACAACAATTACTGATAAGTTAAACATAATATCTTCTTTAATTCCTATTTTTTTCGCTTGCCATTCTGCAAAGGATACTGCTCCAATTATACCAAATGCAACCATTAGCCAAAAAAAATACACATGCAAAGGTCCAATACTAAATAATTCTTTCATGATCTATTCTCCTTTAAAATATTATTTCAAATTCATCTAAAACTATTATTACAAAAAATTATAAAGGTATTATGAAGATTTGCATTTTTTATTATAATATTAAAGCTCAAGACTATAAGATACGTCTTGAGCTATATTTCTATTAGTAAACAACAAATTTATTTTACTCTAAATCTTAAATTTTTGTACTAAGCTATTATACAAAATACTTATGAATAATTTATGTAGAAACGCACTATTTATTAGAATAAGTATATCAAAAGCCTGCTTATCAATTATAATAAGCAGGCCTTTTGTTAACTAAAATCCTTACAACTATATAGAAGCTTTAGGTTTAAAAGTGCTACAGCAGGTTCCAGATGCTGACTCCACTTTATTATTACCATTAGATCTAATCTCAACGCTTTCTGCATGACATTCGTGACTTTTATTATGATGGCATTCTTCACACATACATTTCATAATGTCTTTACCTCCTTTTAAAAGATTTCCTAGTTATTATCTTCAATTTAGAACTACTATATTCGTCCTTAATTTCGGTAGTGGTATCATATAAAGGCAAAGTACAATGAATAAGAATAATACGTAAATATATACATACGCTAGATAAAAACGAGGTGCTTTAATGGCTAAATAAAATCTAACTTGGTGTTAACTCCTCGATATTTATCTAATTATAAATAGCTGATATTCTTTCAAATTAAATTATTATAATGTGTAATATTAAATTTTGCATAAGTAAATATTCTTTAGATATAAAGTAGTACTCTTTATCAAATAAAACTCTATTATCTTTACATATTAGCCATTTTTCTACATTCATCAGCACATGTGCGACATTCTGTAGCACATTGTTTGCAATGTTCATCTTTAAACATTTCACATTCCGTAGCACATTTTTCACAAATAGTAGCACAGAGTTTGCAATGGTCTTTTGCTAATTGTCCTTCCATTGACATAAGTGAAGATGACATTTGGAACATTTGTGCACATTCAACAAGAGTACTTAAACAGTTCTTTCTTGCTGAAACATCAGGTTCATTTAAACATGCTTTAAAGCATTCATAACATGTTTGCTCGCACCTGTTACATTCATCTATACATGTTTGGTGTTTGTTTGTTGCCATACCCATTTTATTAGCCTCCTCGAAAAATAATATATACATTCATTGAGTATTGTTTGCAAAAAACATAATACATATACTAAAATTAATTGTATTTTAACAAAGCCACCTACTCTTTTGATAGAGTTACAAAATAACAACGCAATTAAACTTTTGGATTTAAAACTTTAAAATATCATGATAAGATAGTTAAACCATAAATAATTTATAGGAAAAGGTTTCATTTGAACTTATATCACTATTTAATTTATAATTTACTTACATTATTTCATTTTAAAAGGTCTTACCATAATTTTAAAAAGTCTTATCATAATTTTAAAAAGTCTTATCATCATTTTAAAAAGTCTTATCATCAATACCCTTATTTTCTTCTCCCTTAATACTAATTATAAGTTTATTAGGTAAACACACAATTAGCTGACCCGGTTTAGAAATCCATCCAACTTTAACATCCACTTGATTGGGACAATCCGCAGCTTTTACCCTAATACCACTATGTTTAACTGATATGATATTGTAATTGCCTTTATCTGTTTTTATAGTAAACTCTCGTGGCTCTACTACCTTATTTAAATCAATAGTTTTAAGAACCTTGCCCTCGTTCTTAATAACTGCAATATTTTCTGACCCCTTAAGGGAAGTTTTATATATTGAATCTACGCTTAAAGCTATTACCACAATAATTAAAAGTACTATTCCAACTATCTTATCGCCACTCTTCATAATTAAACTCCTTGTCTGCTAAATTAAAATATTTTTGAGAACTGAACTAAGATATAAAATTTATCTTATATCTTATAACCTATACCTATTATACAAAATACTTATAAATATTTTATGTAGAAATACACTAACTAAAAATTCTCGCAACTTTATAGAAGCTAGCCCATGTGCGACATTCCGTAGCACCTAAACAAAATTATTTATTTTTTAATATAGTAATTTCTTTACATAATCTACACAACTTTTTTATATAATTTGGATTATGCTTTATATTCATAGGATTAAAAAACAATCTTATTATTCATAAAACTTTCAAGATAAAAATTCGTTGAATACAACATGAAATATTATATTAAAAAATTTAGGGGGTAATAAGGTGAACGTTAAAAAAGAAAAAATTAAAGTCTTTGACATGACATGTACATCCTGTGAATCAAGAGTAGAAAAAGCTGCTTTAAAATTAGAAGGTGTTAAA
>NZ_JAENWL010000327.1 GCF_016650095.1 Clostridium sp.
ATATCATAAAAGTAAAGCGGCTTTATCCGATAATAGAGCGTTATTTAACAACACATTGAATTCAACTCTTATCTACATAATTGGGATTAGTGTTTTTATCAGCCTTATTTTTGTATCTTGGGAGTTTAATAATAAAGTTACTTCCAACTGCATAAATAATAGCTTGCGAGGGTTGTTATTTTAGCCATCCAAGTAAACACAATTATAGTTAATCGCAGTAAGTCCATGGGTATGTATAATGAAACCATAATCACAACGAAATGACGGTTCAATAAATGTTAGCGGATGATAAGTTCCAAATAATTCTTTTAGAATACTACTTCTTTTTTCTCCTTCAGATGGTCCAGTCTGATTATATTTCCAACATAATTCTTTCGCCTTTTGTTGTAATTCTTTCGCCTTTTGTTGTAATTCTGACGGCATATCTGTGTACTTTGAACAATATCCTTTATTTTGTTTCATAATTTCTGTAAAATTCATTATCTTATTCCTTTCAAATTTTAATATTTATTGAGTTGTTTTACATCTTTCATATGGCGCATTTTTTTACAATATTGTATGTATCGTATTTTCAGAATATATATAAACTATAATGAAATTATAAAATGTTTACTATATTTTTCAAATAACAGGCCTTGCTGAAATAAAAAAAGTTGAGCTCCCTCACCTTATGAATTATCCAATTAATAGACTTGTTACTTTGTTAAAAGCAACAAATATTAGAAAATATACATTTTTGTATTTTCCATGGATTAATTTGAAATTTTAGTTTATTATAATAACAGTGGGCTTGTCTGACGAGTAACAACCGATAAGATGAATAAATAATCGAGGGTACTCCTAGTGATAATTCTTAAAGTAGATATTACACAACAAGTTATTGAATATTTAAATTAAGTCATATAAATTATACTCGTGTGGAAGGAGGAGAAAAATGTCAACTAAAATTACTGATATTAAAGTAATTCTTACGGCCCCTGAGGGTATCAATTTAATTGTCGTAAAAATAGTAACGAACCAAGATGGGCTATATGGGTTAGGGTGCGCAACTTTTTCATATCGTCATTTAGCAGTTAAGTGCGTAATTGAAGAATATTTAAAACCGCTTCTAGTTGGTAGAAGTGTAGAAAATATTGAAGAGTTGTGGCAGTTGATGCATCAAAATGCATATTGGCGCAATGGCCCGATTGAAAATAGTGCTATTTCTGGTGTAGATATGGCACTATGGGATATCAAAGGTAAAATGGCTAATATGCCAGTATATCAATTGTTTGGTGGCAAATGCCGCGAAGGAGTTCCTATCTATCGCCACGCTGATGGCAAAAACTTAAACGAGCTGTGTGAAAATATACAAAAATATAAAGAGCAAGGTATAACTCATATCCGCTGCCAAAGTGGTGGCTATGGTGGCGATAGCTATGGGAAGACACCTTCTAGTTCTCCCAATGGGGCCTTGGATGGAATTTACCTTGACAGCAAAAAATATATGCGTGATACGCTAAAGCTATTTGATGGTATTCGTAGTAAGATTGGGTTTGATATTGAATTGTGTCATGATGTACATGAGCGGTTAAAGCCTATTGAGGCTATTAAATTTGCGTGTGAGTTAGAGAAATATGATTTGTTTTTCTTAGAAGATGCTATTTCATTAGAAGATGGTGAATGGATACGTCAGCTCCGTGCTAAGACCACAATTCCGTTGGCTCAAGGAGAACTATTTAGTAATCCATATGAATGGAAATTTTTGATTTCTGAGCAATTGATTGATTATATTCGTGTCCACCTCAGTCAAATCGGCGGAATTACAGCAGGGCGAAAATTACAGATTTTTGCCGAACAATTTGGAGTAAGAACTGCGTGGCATGGACCAGGTGATATGTCGCCATTAGGTCATGCGGCTAATATACATATTGATTTGTCTGCACGTAATTTCGGGGTGCAGGAATGGTCTGGAACAGAGCCACCGAATTTTGTCATACAAGAGTTAAAAGGACCAAGAGGGGCTTTGCTTGATGTATTTCAAGGTATGCCAGAATATAAGAATGGCTATGTATATGCGAATGATAAACCAGGACTAGGAATTGATATTAATGAAGCTAAAGCAGCAAAATACCCATGCGAAAATACGGTGACAACCTGGACGCAGACAAGACTGAGTGATGGAACGTTGCAGACTCCATAGGTAAGCTCAATGTAAACTTCTTGAAGAAAATTGTATTTGATTATGTGTTTCCAGAATTAAAAAGGAGTGGTATTGTGAGTATGTTTGATATTAAAGGTAAAAAAGCTATTATAACAGGAGGTAGTAAAGGTCTTGGTTATGGAATGGCTGAAGGATTATTAGAAGCTGGTTGTGAAGTGGCTATTATAGGATCTTCAGATAAAATTTTTGAATCAGCAGCAGCTTTTGTTGAAAAAGGATATAAATGCTATGGCGTGAAAGCAGATTTAAGAGATAGGCAAGAAAATTACCGAGCATTTGATGATTGTCTGGCAGCATTGGGTGGTGATTTGGATATTCTAGTAACGGCGGCAGGCATTCAAAGAAGGCATAGCGCAGAGGATTTTCCAATTGAGGAATGGGATGAGGTTATGAGTATTAATCTTAATTCTGTATTTATTATGTGTCAATTGGCAGGGTGCATTATGCTTAAAAAAGGATATGGTAAAATAATTAATATAGCGTCTATGTCATCTTTTTTCGGAGGACAGACAGTTCCAGCATATTCCGCATCTAAAGGTGGTGTAATGCAACTTACAAAGGAAATGTCAAATGATTGGGTAGGCAGAGGGGTTAATGTTAATGCCATTGCCCCTGGTTACATGGCAACGGAAATGAATTCTGCACTGATTTCTGATGAGATAAGAAGCAAGCAAATTTCAGATAGAATTCCTGCAAAGAGATGGGGCACCGGCGAAGACATGAAAGGGGCAACGATATTTTTGGCCTCACATGCAAGTGACTATGTAAGTGGTGCAATTATTCCTGTTGATGGCGGTTATTTGGTAAAATAGCATATATTATATTTTATATTTTTCAAGCTTTATACTTATTTCTAATGTTTTTGCAAAATATATATTGTATTTAAATAAATATTTTTGTATAATTATACACATAAATAATTTGATATTGGGGGTAGATCGATGGAAAAAATGTCCTTTGAGGTTAGAAAAGCTAGTACAAGCGATATTGAAGCAATACGAGTACTGGCAAGAGAATCTTTTAAGATGTATACGGAAAATGCTGGAATTACACAGTTAGTTGCACCTCTTGAGGAAAGCTATGAAGATGTAAAAAAAGCTATAGAAACTACTGAAGTTTTTGTAGCATTATCTAATGAAAAAATTATTGGTAGTGTACGAATTGAACTTAAGCCTGATAACACAGCTTATCTAAGTAGATTTGGAGTTTCAGCACTGCACCAAAATAATGGTATCGGTAAAATATTAATGAATGCAGTGGATAACGCCATGAGAGAATCAGATATCACTTCTTTGTATCTTCATACTGCCTCAAGAATGTTTACACTTATTAGATTTTATTATGGAATAGGCTTCTATATTGAATCTACCACTAACGATCGAGGATATATTAGAGCACTACTATGCAAAGAATATGAATGGGAAGTTGTAGAGCAACCCTTAGATGATATTTGTTGAGATCGTGCAGCAATTTAAATTGTAGCCTTAGTTGCAATTTAATTATAGCGATTCTACTTTTCTTAAAATAAATCAAAGAGAATGTTTAGATAATTCCATTAGGATATGGATCTTTAAGCATTCTCTTTTTATTAGTCACATTTTTCAAAAGTAATGATAGGAATTTTAGCTATATCAGAAATCAAACCATGAATAAAAGCAACCGGCAAAAATATTATAATACTTAAAATCATACTTATTTCATAAAATAGACTGCTTTTTTTAATAGGTTTGCCCTTTAGTCGGCTACGGAGTGCGCTAAATGGTATGCCATAAACGTTTCCAAACATAATCAAAATTCAACGTCAACAACTATTTTATTCAATTAGCAAACATAAACTTCCAGTTTATGTAACGCCCTAAACTCGAACAAGAGTTTAGGGCGTTTATACATTAAAATAAAAAATATGCTAGTTCATAGTATTTGTTGTTGGTTTTTGCGCTCTTATATATTATAATAGAATAAAGATAAAATTGTGTTAAAAATAAGGAAATCAGAGAGAAAGGTGGTATTTATCTGAGTAAATTTATATCTAGCAAACAATTGTTTTTTATCTTACTTATGCCATTAGCTATTCTCCTTACTAAGATATCTAGAATATTCCCAACTTTTATAGAAACATATTATTCCACATCTTTTTATAAAATTATTGCTACTGTTTTGAGTGCAG
>NZ_JAENWL010000182.1 GCF_016650095.1 Clostridium sp.
ACCTTCAAAATAAATCAAAAAAACTATAAGAATAGAAAAAGTTACTTTAAGTATATTTTTCCTGTGTGATATAAGGGATGTACGTATAAGTAACATCATAAATTTGAATTTAGCTGACATAGCTAGTTTTTCCATATAATAGCCTCCCTGACTTGTTAAAATGTTACTAACATAATGTTGAATTAAAATGAATAAAATGTGAATTTTTAGACCTGATCTCTATTAGTATACACTATTTTTTTAATAAAGAATCTATTTAATTTATATACAATCTTTCATGAGATATTCGTTTTATTTATTTGGACAAATATTTCACATAGCTACAAAAATACATACAAAAATTATGTAAATACACAATGCAATCAAAATAAAATGAAATAATTTAAAATTCGCAATTTTCACCATTTTTTTCTATTCTTATATGGTATAATTGTTAGAAATATTGTAAATGTAAATAACATTATAAAAAATACAACTTGTGGAAATTTTCTATATTGTTTCTGACCCTCCATAAACTAATGGAGTTGGACAAATTTACTTTATTAAGAACTAGCATATATTTAAATTAGTTTAGGTTTAGAAAGGAGAGAACAGCATGATAAAAAAAGAAATGATAGCTATGATATTGGCAGGAGGTCAGGGGTCGAGGCTAAAGCAATTAACGAAAATGATAGCGAAGCCGGCAGTTCCCTTTGGAGGAAAGTATAGAATTATAGATTTTTCTTTAAGTAATTGTTCTAATTCTAATATAGATACAGTAGGAGTACTTACTCAATACCAACCACTGGTGCTGAATGCTCATATAGGCATAGGTTCACCTTGGGATTTAGACAGGAGAAATGGTGGCGTGACTATGCTTGCCCCTTATCAGAGTGAAGATGGAGGCAACTGGTACAATGGCACAGCTGATGCCATATATCAAAATACAAATTACATTGATAGCCTTGACCCAGAGTATGTGCTTATTTTATCAGGAGACCATATTTATAAGATGGATTATTCGGAAATGCTAGATTATCATAAAGAAAAAGGTGCTGATGTTACTATTGCAGTATTAGAAGTGCCGCTAGAAGAGGCATATAGATTTGGAATGATGAACACCCGCGCGGATAATACTATTTATGAATTTGATGAAAAGCCAAAGAAGCCTAAAAGTAATTTAGCATCTATGGGTGTTTATATTTTTAAGTGGTCCGCTCTTAGACAACTTTTAAAAGAGGACAACCTTGATAAAAATTCGGATAATGACTTTGGGAAAAATATAATACCAAAAATGATCAAAAACGATCAGAAGCTATACGCGTATCCATTTAAAGGATATTGGAGAGATGTTGGTACTATAGAAAGTTTTTGGGAAGCTAATATGGATTTATTGGATGATGATAATGGACTTGATATGTATGACCCTGAATGGAGAATATATACAGTCAATACTATGAGACCACCACAATATATCGGACCTGCCGCGAGTATTAATAATACAGTTCTCAATGAAGGCTGTACCGTTTTTGGTGAAGTAACCAATTGTGTGCTTTTCCAAGGCGTACATGTAGGAAAAAACAGTAAAATAACTAATTCGGTTATTCTACCTAATACTAAAATAGGAAATAATGTGGTTATAGACAAAGCCATTATAGGAAGCAATGCAATTATAAGACGTAATTCCCATATTGGTAATGGAGAAGATATTATTGTTATAGAAGAAGGACGCGAAGTTAAAGTTGATTCGAAGATATTAACTAATCTATAAAATTGTGGAGGTGATAGTATGCTTAAAAATTATATAGGAATATTAATGTTAAATGAACAAGAGGATAGTATTAAAAGTCTTACGAAATCAAGACCGATAGCATCTATTCCGATAGGAGGAAGATACAGAGTAATTGATTTTGTGCTTTCAAATATGATTAATTCGGGTATTCATAATATAGGTATATTTACTAATACAAAATCTAGATCCTTAGTGGATCATTTAGGTTCAGGGGAGCCTTGGGATTTAAATAGGAAAATAAATGGACTATTTTTATTCAATCTTACTTCGGAAAGATCGCAATTAAGTGATATAGACATATTAAGAGATAATATGGAATATATTTACAGGACGAAGCAGGATTATGTAATAATATCTCCATCCTACATGTTATGTAACATGGATTACATTGAGGCTGCTAAGTATCATGAGGAATCAGGTAGTGATATTACCGTATTATACAAAAAAACAAATAGTGGTAAGAAGCATTTTGTAAATTGTAATACTTTATACATCAGTGAAGAAAATAGAGTTTTGAGTATCGGAAAAAACATAGGAGTAGAGGAAAAACTAAATATATCAATGGAAATGTTCATAATGAAAAAAAGCACTCTCATAACTATAATAAATAAGTGCATTCAGACAGGATATCATAATTCAATAAAAGAAGCTATTTGTAGTATGATACCAGAATTTAATGTAAACGCGTATGAGTTTAAAGGACACCTTCAATGCATTAGTTCTATAAAAAATTATTATAAAGCTAGTATGGAAATGCTTAATGGTAAAGTAACCAAGGAATTATTTTTCAACAATGGGTTAATATATACAAAGAGTAAAGATGGTGCCCCTACTAAATATGTTAATGGATCAATAGTTAATAATGCACTTATATCCAACGGATGTATTTTGAAGGGCAGTATAGAGAATAGTATAGTTTCAAGAAGGGTAATTGTAGAGGAAGATGCAGAAGTTAAGAATTGCATAATATTCGAAAATTGTAAAATCAATAAGGGGTGCAAACTAACCAATGTTATAATTGATAAAAATACTGTTATAAGTGAAAATACAGTGTTAATGGGGGATGAAGATTTCCCAGTGGTTATAGAAAAAAAATGTCGATTAGAATAACAAATAACTAAGACACAAGAAAATAAATAAGGCACACGAAAATAAATAGGCTAGAATCTTGACTTGTTATTCGTTTATGCCTAAGGGAGGGTTAGTATGAAAATATTATTTGTGGCTTCTGAAGCTTATCCTTTTATAAAAACTGGGGGCCTTGCGGATGTGGCATATGCATTACCTAAAGCTTTAAGAAAACTCGGTATTGATGCAAGAGTAATTATACCTAAATATAGTCAAATTCCATTGTCTTTTAAAAATTGTATGGAAACTGTAGCTAGCTTTAACGTGAGTGTTGGATGGAGAAATAAGTATTGTGGACTACAATATCTGACTTATGATGAAGTACCATATTATTTTATAGATAATCAAGATTATTTTGGTAGATATGAGATATATGGATGTGCAGATGATGGTGAGAGATTTTCTTACTTCTCAAAAGCAATACTAGAATCTATAAAATACATGGGAGATTTTGTTCCAGATATAATTCATTGTAATGATTGGCACTGTGGGATTGTTCCAGCACTACTTAAAGATGATTATGGTTATGATAATAGGTATAATAAAATAAAAAGTGTGTTCACTATTCACAATTTAAAATATCAAGGAATATTTCCAAAAGAAATATTGGGTGATTTATTAAATTTAGATGAGGGTTATTTTAGTGATGATGCACTTAAATTTTATGATGCTATATCATTTATGAAGGGTGGAATTGTTTTCTCAGATGAAGTAACTACCGTAAGTGAAACATATGCTAAGGAGATTCAAACGCCATTTTATGGGGAAGCACTAGACGGTTTGTTATCTTCAAAATCTGAAAATCTACATGGCATAGTAAATGGTATAGATTATGGTCTCTACAGTCCTAAAGTGGATAAAAGAATATTTTATAATTATGATGTAAAAACTAGAGAACTAAAGGTCAAAAACAAATTAAAGCTTCAAGAGAAACTGTGTTTTGCCGTAGATAAAGATATGCCACTTATTGGCATTGTGACAAGACTAGTTAAGCAAAAGGGCTTAGATTTGATTGTTGATAAACTCCAAGAATTACTTAGCCTACCTATTCAAATAGTGCTCCTGGGTAATGGTGACGGATATTATGAAGATATATTTCAATATTATGCGTCTATTTACCCAAGTAGGATATCAACAAACATCGTTTTTAATGAAGAACTAGCACAGCAAATATATGCTGCTTCAGATATGTTCTTGATGCCATCGTTATTTGAACCTTGTGGTATCGGTCAGCTTATAGCCTTAAAATATGGAAGTATTCCAATAGTTCGAGAAACTGGTGGGCTAAAGGACACCATTATTCCATATAATAAATATACTGGTAGTGGGAATGGTTTTTCTTTTACCAATTATAGTAGTCAAGAATTATTAGATACGGTAAATGGTGCTCTAGATTTATATAAAGACAAAACTGCCTGGGATAAATTAGTTCAAAGTGCTATGCTCTCAAATAATAGTTGGGAAAATTCAGCTAAAAACTACATGAATTTATATAGTGATATGATAGAGTAAATTTTTTTAAACATGAGAATAAATATATTTTTGGTATTTTGAATTATTATTTATTTTTGTGTCTAACATGTAATGTATATATAAAAATTGCTAGGTGGTGAATGTTATGCTAATAGATAAGAAAACATTTAAGATAAACTATTTAGAAAAATTGCAGAATATGTTTGCAGAGGATGCATTGGATGCATCACCTTTGCATAAATACTTTGCTTTAGGTGCATTAATAAAAGGTTATTGTACTAAAGCTTGGATAGAAACTAATAAAGACTATGGGGAAAATAAAGGAAAACAAGTGTATTATTTTTCTATGGAGTTCTTAGTAGGAAGATTGTTAAATAGTAATTTAGTTAATTTAGGTATTAGGGATATTTGCGAGGAAGTGCTTAGTGAACTCGGAACTAGTTTGAATGAGATAGAAAATATAGAGGTAGATGCTGGCCTTGGTAATGGTGGACTTGGGAGACTAGCTGCATGTTTCTTGGACTCTATGGCATCTACTGAAATTCCTGGTCATGGTTGCGGTATAAGGTATAAATATGGACTATTCAAACAGAAAATAGAAAATGGTTACCAAGTAGAAGTCCCTGATAATTGGCTAAAAGATGGAAATGCTTGGGAAATAAGAAAAGAAAGTAAGTCTGTGCAAGTGAGATTTGGTGGGGAAGTACATCTAAATGAAGAAAATGGGAAAACAGAAGTCATCCATGAAAATTATCAAGCAGTGAAAGCAGTACCCTATGATACTCCAATCCAAGGGTATAAGAATAATACTGTAAACACATTAAGACTTTGGAGTGCAGAGACTATGGAGGAAGACTTTGATTTCTCATCCTTTAGCCAAGGAGACTATGCAAAAGCAAGTGAAGATAAATATTCAGTGGAGGCTATTTCACAAGTTTTATATCCAGATGATAGCTACGAAAAAGGTAAATTACTAAGGCTCAAACAAGAGTATTTCTTTGTGAGTGCTGGATTACAAAGCATTTTAAAAAGTTACAAGAAAATGAAAATCCCACTTGCCCAGTTTCATAAGCATGTGGCGGTGCAGATAAACGATACCCACCCGGCTGTGGCTGTGGCTGAACTAATGCGATTATTAGTGGATGAGGAAAACTTATCTTGGGACTTGGCATGGAACATTACAACGAATACTATGGCCTACACTAACCATACAATTATGGCAGAAGCACTAGAAAAATGGCCTGTAGAAATGTTTAAAGAATTACTTCCACGTAGTTATATGCTTATAGAAGAAATAAATAGACGTTTTTGTAATGAAGTCTATCATAGGTATAATGGTGATTGGAATAAAGTTAATAAAATGTCTATTATTTATAATGGTTATATAAGGATGGCATATCTGGCTATTGCAGGAAGTCATTCTGTCAATGGGGTTGCAAAATTGCACACAGAATTATTAAAGCACCAAGAATTAGCTGATTTTTATGAATTCTTCCCAGAAAAATTTAATAATCAAACTAATGGTATAACACATAGAAGATGGTTATTAAATTCTAACGAAAAGCTGGCAGATCTTATAACAGAAACTATAGGTGACACGTGGATAAAGTCTCCAAATGAGCTGAGTAAATTAATGGAGTTTGCGGGTGATACTGCTTTTCAAGAGAAAGCGCACAATATAAAAACAAACAACAAGATAAATTTCTCGAATTATTTGTTAAAAAACTGTGGCACCGCAATTGATCCGAGTTCCATATTCGATGTTCATGTAAAAAGAATGCATTCCTACAAAAGACAAACTTTAAATGTACTTCATATAATGCATTTATATAATCAGATTCTTGAGAATCCTAATTTAGATATGGTTCCAAGAACGTTTATATTTGGGGCTAAGGCTTCACCAAGTTACTATATAGCAAAACAAACTATTAAACTTATAAATACTTTAGCTGATAAGATAAATAATGATCCTATAGCTCGCGATAAAATAAAGATAGTATTCCTTGAGAACTATGGAGTGTCACTAGCTGAGGAAATTATTCCTTGTGCTGATGTTAGTGAACAGATTTCCACTGCATCTAAAGAGGCTTCTGGAACTGGCAACATGAAATTCATGATGAATGGCGCCATAACAATAGCAACGTTAGATGGTGCTAATGTAGAAATATTTGATGCAGTTGGGGAAAAAAATATTATACTATTTGGGCTAACATCGCAAGAGGTAATAGAGTATTACAAGAATAGAAACTACTGCTCTTATGATATATATAATAACGATGGAAGAGTAAATACTGTAGTAAATCAACTCATAAATGGATTTTTAAAAACTCATAATATGGAATTTATAAGTATATACGATAGCTTGTTATCGCATAATGATGAGTATTTTGTACTTAAGGATTTTGATTCTTATGTAAAGGCTCATGGTGAAATTGATAGACTATATAGACAAAAATCTATTTGGCAACAAATGTCCATTACAAATATTGCGAAGTCCGGCATCTTTTCAAGTGATAACACTATAAGGAAATATGCTAAAGAAATTTGGACTACACCACCAGTTAGTATCGAAATATAAGTATATAGGCATATCCAAATAACTAGCATATTGCTTGCTATTTATTTGGATGTGCCTTAATTAATCATTTCTTAAAATACAGGTGTATTCGGCGAGAAAAATGTTGATTAAGAGAAAAAAATGTTGTAAGATGGTAGTTAGTGAAA
>NZ_JAENWL010000317.1 GCF_016650095.1 Clostridium sp.
TCCACTTTTAGAATTATCAAAAAGCACATATACAGTTTTTAAAGAAGGATTAATTTGTAAAGCCATTTTCATTGTATTTGTCGGATCAACTTCCTCAAGAACACCTGTAAAATCAGCTTGTCCATTTACAATATCATCCATGCCATTCTGATTTACTCCACAAAATGCAATTGGTGCATTTGAAAACAAACTTTTTCTATTTTCTAATGCAAATTCCAGAGCCACATCATCCGTTACAATTAGTACCTCTATATGCTCGTTTTGATACTTATATTTATAATAACCAAACAAATGTAGTTTGTTTTCATCTGTAGGGTAGTTTTTCCAATCCATATACTCAACATAAATGGAAAGATTGTTATTACTTTGTTTCAAAACATCAATGATGCCACTCGTTTCATCTTTAGACCAGGTTAATCCCTGATGGTATGAATTAATTACCAGAACATTTTTCTGCTCACTGATACTCCCTGCATATACATAGTTTGATAAACATGAACATAATAAGATCAAAGTAATAATTATTACAGCTATTTGTTTTTGTTTAAAAAATTCATTATGCACACATATCACCTCTTTGAATTTTAATTAATTTTTAAATGCAAACTTTTATATCAAATCATCTTCTACGAAGATGCAATATAGTGAGATTATTTAAAACTATATTTGTAAGTTCTACTTTATATTTGTAATTCCCCCATAATAATAGTTTATCAATTACATATGACAGAATTATGACAAAAAAAGAGCCAATAAACAACAAACCACGCTTAACACAAGGTTTCTAGGCTTAATGGTATTTTTTTACTCATTTATAATTCGTTCAACAATAATCGACTTATTTATTCTAGTGACCTTCTAAGTTCGTCGTATATCCTTTCAGTATTACTTGTTGGGTTTATTTGCAATTCTCTTTGGAGTGCTTTTTCATATCTATTATACTGTTTAATTAGTGATATTCTGTCCCTTTTAGCAGCATAAACCTGCATTATGATGCAGTTTACTTCTTCATCCAGTTCATTTTCTATTGTCATTTTCTTTAAAATTTGTAATGATAAATTAAGCCTGTTATTTTTCAAAAGGTAGCTTCCTAGTTGTTTTGCTAAGTCCCAATATACTTCGGAGAGTCTTTCTATCGCAGCTAAAGACCAGTTGTAACCTTTATCTCCAAAAAGTTGACCTAAAAAAATCTTTTCTGTTTTTATTGCATCTTCAAGGTTGGCTTCATTAATAATGGATAAATCATTAACCCTTCTGTCGAAGTCTAAGAAATCAATATATATATCTTTGATATCTATTCTATAACCTTCATTGGCAGAAATGATTGCTTCTTTCATTTCATGTTTCCCCAAGGCCTTTCTTAGCTTATATATGGTAGTATTCAGATAGGTTTCTGCATTACGTGGAGACATTTCACTGAAAACATCCTCCATGATCCTCCATTTGGATACAAACTCGCCTTTATTTAAAAGTAGGTAGGCTAATAATTCTAAACTCTTAGAAGAATTCACCTGCACTCTCGCACCGTCCACACCTCTAATATGCAGTCCTCCTAAACAATATACTGATAGCTTGACTGATGTACCTCCATAACTATATGGTAGCGCAGTAATGCGTCTTTCCCTACTCCTTTTTATTGTATGTTCCAACCTTTCCTGGGAAATTGGCTTCACGATATAGTCCATGGCATGCACATCAAACGCATCCAGTGCATATTCCTTGTGGGAAGTTAAAAAAACAATATCAATCATACCGAATTCCAACATAATTCTTCTGGCAAAATCTAATCCACCCTCCTCTGGCATTTTAATATCTATAAAGGCAATATCCACCCAGTTTTCTTTTATGAATCTATAAGCTTCAGAAGAACTCTGAAAGGCCCCTATAATCTCAGTTTCTGGGATTTTATAAATCATTTTCTTCATTATGAGTAACATTGATTTTTCATCATCTACTAAAATTACTTTCATTTTATCACCCCATAGTAAAATTCATTTGCAAGCTAGATCCTATTATTATATTCTGTTCGCTTCATTCATCTAAACAAAAATAGAAGGTACTATCTTTCTCCGTGATGCTATCCATCAATCTCTGGATTTCCCCACTCTGTACAAATTCCTTTAGAATTAGAATCCCGGGGATTGTTACTTTTTTCACTACTGTTTCTGCTATGAATCCTATATTAGCTTGGCTAAATATTGTTTTAGCTTTATCAAGGCCAATGTTTATACCGGTGTCTCTGATTGTAACAATGACCTTTTGATCTATTTGGTGAGTCTGAATGGATATAAATCCTCCACTGCTAGCGATTTTTACCGCATTGCTCACAATGTTACAAAGTACCAGCCCCAGTATCTCCTTGTCTAAAAAGAGGGTAACAACATCCTCCATATTTTTCATAATTCTTATACTTTTAGCCATATCATTTCCACTAAGTACATTTATAGTTTCCTTAGCAATATTAAAAATATCCCCATAAACTAATCCACCCTTTTGGCAATCTAACCGTTCCAGCAGATTTTCGACCATAATGAAGGTGGATTTGACCTGTTTTCTTACCTCATATATTATTTCTCTATTGTCACTCTTATCATCATCATTCAGTATTCCCATCATACTCACCATTGCAGCCATAGGACTCCGTATATCATGAGTAACTTCTCTGAATAGCTTGTCCTTTAATTTATTTAGTTCTGTAAGTTGATTAATATTACATATTAACTCCTCTTGCAGGATTTTATTTTCGTTTAAGCTCTTATTCATTTTCACTACACGTTTCATAGCATTATCACCCATTTTTTAATTTGTTTATTAATTATGCTTTAGTTTTGTATTTAACTGTTTTACACTCTGATATATTTTAATGTATCATATATATCGAACTAATACCATACTTCTTTAACATTCATTCGGAACTTAAATTAATTATATTTTCTCAAAACACTTATTAAATTTCAATTATAAAACTCAACACCTTCTCAGATATACACCGGAGAACGCATATGTTGACATATGATTTTGAACATGTTATATTAGGTAGCAATTAATAATATTAGGCATTGCCTAAAAGTGATGGGTGCTATATGAAAAATAATATTTACCTTGCAATAGTAAACAATGCATTTAATAAAACAAACATTACAACTTATGAAGAATCTGCAAAGTTTCAAGCTAAATTACTAGGTTTATGGGAGCAACAACAGAAAGTTCTTGGCTATACGAATGCTTCCATTTCTTTAAACCTAAGAAATATTAATGAAGTTCTTAATATTGCAGATAAGTTTATATGGGAAATAGATATTAATGACTTTGACAATTTTTACATAGGACTTGTAGGAAGAGGTCTTGCATACTCTACTCGAAGAAAATATCAATCTAATATCATAACCTTCTTGGATTATATTCGTTCAAGACATAGCCATGAGATTTGGAACTTATACAGAGTTCAGGTTCCTACGGTGCTGGACAAATTTAATAAACATCATCATCGAAATGATGATAATGAGGGCAAAGTAATTCCTCCTCAACCTGAAGTGCTGGACCGTTTTTTGAACGGGTTAAAAACTATGATGAAATCTGCAAGAAAGTATTCAACTGTTGCCAGAGATTATACTCTTTTCAAGATGCTTGAATTGTCTGGACTACGAATTTTTGAGGCTGTCATGCTAGATGTCAAGGATTGTCGATTTGACCTAGGCTAAAATGGGAAAATTTACATACGATATGGAAAAGGTTCAAAAGGTACTGGATATAAGAGAAGGTGGGTTCCAATGTTAGATGGTTTGGAAAAGCTATTTTTATGGTACTTGCAAAATGTACGTCCATTATTTACCGAGGAAGAGTCAGGGGCATTGTTTCTATCAGAAAAAGGTCAACGTTTGAGTAGAGATACGGGTAGGCAGGTATTAAAGAGGCGTCAAATTCAACTTGGCTTTCAAAACGATGAAATATTTAGCCTTCATCAGCTACGTAATGCATTTGCAACTCTTCAGACAGAAAGAGGTGTTGATTTATTAACATTAAAAACATTGTTAGGCCATTCAAATATATCAACTACTTTTACATATTAAACACCTGGTTCTGATTTTATGGAAAAGAAGATTAGAATGTCACAAGAAAAATGGAAACAACAACTATTAGCCGATGAATCGGATGAAAAGAAAGGGAAATGATTATGGCTTTGGAATGGAGATTAAGAAAGGTTATGGCTGACAAAGAGATATGGTCAGGTTCAGAATTGGCTCGATTAATGAAAGAAAAATCAGGGTATAGCTTATCAGCGCCATCAATCAGTGCTTTATTGAATGGCAACCCTAAGCAAGTAAAAGCTAATACTATGGATGCGTTATGTACTGCATTAGACTGTTCTCCTGCGGATTTATGGAAACATACTCCTACTTATACTCAAAATATAGATAGTAATATGCAGCCAAAGTTAGCGAAAGCATCTAA
>NZ_JAENWL010000216.1 GCF_016650095.1 Clostridium sp.
ATCACTATACTTAAAATAACTTAATATTATTTCAGTATTTACCAATTTACTCTTTTCTCCTATAAACATTCTATAACTAGTCCATTGATATTTTTCTGGTATAGATACCATTTTGGCTTTTACTGGATTTAAATGCACATATCTACTAGCTTCTAAAATTTGCTTATCACTTTCTATTAATTTTGAAAAATACTTTGCTTGAAATAAATGACCTATATAATTATATTTCCTATTAAAGTATTTCGTATAAATTGAATTTATTCTTCTCATTATCCTTGTTAAAGGCTCTTCTCCAGTTTTTATAATAAGATGTACATGATTATCCATTAAACAATATGCTACTAATTCATAATTTGTATGACTATAATAAATAAGTGCTTCTCCTAAAGTAGTTAAATATGCTTTAAAATCTTCCTCATCTTTAAATATATCATTTTTATTATTTCCTCTAGTTGTTATATGATAAATTGCTCCTTCATACCATATTAATTTAGGTGTTGACATTAAAATTCTCCTTTTATTATGTTTTTATTTTAATTATAGACATAAATTTTCTTACCTAAACAAAAAAACATTTCATTAAATTTTACTCTAATGAAATGCCTGGTAATTTGGTAATTTTCTGGACCTCGGGGGTGCTTGGTGCTTGGTGGGAGGTGCTAGAACGGTTAGAACGGTTGTGTTAAGATTACCTCGTCGCCTTCAATTAATCCACTTTTAATTTCTATATAATCAGCATTACTTACGCCCAATTCTACTTCTGACCGCTTTTCAACATTTCCTTTTAATGAAACATAACTCTTCCCATCCTCCTTTGTTATTGCGGAAACAGGAACATACAAAACATCTTTTTTATTAATTGCTTCCACCTCGGCATTGGCATTCATTCCACCCTTTAGTATATCAAAGCCACCTTCAACTTTAATAGTTACAAGGTAAGTGGTTACTCCGCTTACAAATACTCCCTTGACTGCAACAGTATCAACCTCTCCTTTAACTGGAGTAGTTAATGTACTAGAAATGGAATTAACGCTAATATTTACATTCTGACCAACTGCAATCTTAGCTATATCAATTTCGTCTACAGGTATATTGAACTTCATCTCAGCTATATCTGAAACTTCCGAAACTAGTGCTCCAGCGTTTAAGGTATCTCCAACTTGAAAATTCACCGATGATAATACTCCATCAATAGGTGAAGTTATATTAAAATACTCAAGCTGCGAGGATGCTAAATTTATCTGATCCTGAGAAGTTTCAATTGCTATATTAGAAACTTCTTGAGCGCGTATAACAGCACTATTTTCTATTTGGATAAGCTGGGCTCCTGAGTTGACCTTTTGATCTTCTTTAACAACAATTCTTTGAACCGTTCCCCCAGTTTTACTAATAACTGATTGCTTGGTTATATAATTTAAAATGGCAGAATTTGTACTAACTACGCTCCCTTTAGAGGTTTTAACATCTGCACTAGCAGTCATACCACCAATAATAGCACCGGGATTGTTTAATTGTATTTCTACCGTATATAATTGCCCACCCGAAATTGTTGATGATGGCTGATTACTTATATACGTTACAGTTCCATTAACAGACTGCATTAATGAGGTTATATTTACCTTAGCTACCTCACCAATTGTTATTTGAGCAACATCTGTTGCATTAAAAGCAAGTAGTACTTTAAGCTTTGAAGTGTCCGTAATTGTAAGAACTAGCCCTCCAGGTTGCAGCTTATCGCCTACATTTACTGCAATATTACTTACCTGTCCCGTAAATGGAGCACTAATTGATAAGTCTGAAACTGCTTCATTACTTGCCCCTTGCGATACCTGACTTTGCTTAAGTCCTTGCTTTGAGATATCTATAGAATTCTTGACATCTTTATCATCAAGCTCGTATATTACGTCTCCTGCCTTAACCTCGTCTCCTATTTTAAAGTTAACCTTTTTAATTGTAGCGTTAACTCTTGAGTAAAGTTTATTACTATTAGTAAAATATATAGGTCCTGCTCCCTTAACCGCTATGTTTATATCCCCTCTTTTTACAACTGCAGTTTTCTGATCTATAACCATGTTTGAACCAACTAATTTGTTACTCATCACTGTATTACTTAATATAACCACTGCAATAATAGCTATTATTATAACTCCACCTATTATTTTTGGGATCTTACTTTTAGGCTTTTTACTAGGTTCAATTATCAATTTTGGTTCCAATATTATTCACCTTCCATTCATATTCATTTAACTTATAAATTTCCTCGTGCGCCATTATTTTATATGAATTTTTACAATGGCATTTGTGCCTGGTAATAATTTAGTATCAATACTATCAAACTCGATTTTCACTTGTACTCTTTCTTCGACCTTTGTAAAAGTTCCACTAGTTTGAGCTGGAAGAAATGAAAACGAACTATTTGCAGCTTGTGCAATTGATTTTACTTTTCCGGTAAACTTTTTACCCTTAAATTGATCTATTGTTATATCAACTGCCTCACCTATCTTTATTTTAAACAAGTCAGTTTCATTGATATTAGAAACTATATAAATTTTATGAGGATCCATTATTAGAGCAAGTGTTGGAGACTGGAGGCTTGATTGAAATTCTCCAATGCGCACATTCTTTTGAACAACTACACCACTAATTGGTGCTCTTATATTTGCCGCCGCGCCACCATCTGCACCAGCTTCTAATCTACCTATAAGCTGATCCTTTACTACAACATCCCCTTCGTCCACATTAAATTCCAAAAGTTTTCCAGAAGCTAAAGGGATTACTTTGGTAAAATCAGCCGCTAGCTTTGCATTGTCTGTTGTCACATAATGGGTATATTCATACCAATAATATATTCCAGTAGACCCTCCTCCCAAAAGAATTAAGACTAAAATGATTGTTAACACTAATTTAAATTTACCCTTCATTTTGTACACCAACCTTTATTTTTTAAGAATTAATCCACTTATTTTAATTATCTAAATTTGCACCAGCAAATTGACTATTATAAAGATCTTCATAAAAACCCTTTTGCTCCAAAAGTTCATAATGGTTACCCATTTCAATAATACTTCCCTTATCCATAACCAATATTAACTCAGCATTTTTAATTGTAGATAGTCTATGGGCAATAACAAAACTTGTTCTATTTTTCATAAGCTCTGCCATAGCCTTTTGTATATAAACTTCTGTTCTTGAGTCAACGCTACTAGTAGCTTCATCAAGTATCATTATTGCTGGATTTGCAATTATTGCACGAGCAATGGTTAAAAGTTGCTTTTGTCCTTGAGATATATTAGACGCTTCCTCATTTAAAAGCGTATTGTAACCATCTGGTAGAGTCTTAATAAAGTGATGTGCATGAGCAGCTTTTGTTGCACGAATAACTTCTTCCTCTGATGATCCTTCTTTTCCATAAGCTACATTTTCCATTATTGTGCCATTAAACAACCAGGTATCCTGAAGTACCATACCAAACATGCTCCTAAGATCTCCACGGTTTATATCTTTAATGTTTATTCCATCAATATAAATAGCTCCGGAGTTTACTTCATAAAAACGCATCAATAGATTAACAAGTGTAGATTTACCTGCACCAGTTGGCCCCACAATCGCTATGGTATGACCCTGTTTGATATCAATATTCATATTAGTTATAAGTGGTTCTCCAGTTTTATAGCTGAAATCTACATTTTCGAATTTTACTTCACCTCTTGGCAATTGTAAAACTGTAACACTTCCCTCATCAGATATTTCTTCTCCCTCATCTAAAAGTTCAAAGACACGTTCAGCAGAGGCAACCGTTGATTGAATTATATTAGCAATATTTGCAGTTTGAACAATTGGTTGAGTAAACTGACTTGAATATTGAATAAATGCCTGAATATCACCCACACTAATTTTCCCTTGAGTGGCTAGAATACCACCTACCACCGACACTAAAACGTAACCTAAATTACTTATAAATCTCATTAGTGGCATTATCATACCTGAGATAAACTGTGCTTTCCAACCTGATATATATAGTCTTTTGTTAATTGTATTAAACTGTCTTATAGAATCCTTTTCATGTCCAAAGGCTTTAACAATTTTATGGCCTGTATACATTTCTTCCACATGACCATTAAGCGCGCCAATCTCTTTCTGTTGACCTGCAAAATATTTTTGTGATTTCTTCGCAATTAACATTACTACTATTGCATATATTGGCAGTGTTAATATAACCACCATTGTTAATAATGGGCTTATCGATAACATCATAACAACAACACCAATAATAGTGGCCATTGATGTAACCAGTTGTGTAAGACTTTGTTGAAGCGTAGTAGCGATATTATCTACATCGTTAGTAACACGACTTAATATTTCACCATGAGTTCTTGCATCAAAGAATTCAAGTGGTAATCTAGATAATTTATCTTCAACATCTGACCTAAGAACATAAACAGTCTTCTGAGCTACTCCAGCCATAATATACTGTTGAATGTAGCCAAATAATGCACTAATTATATATAATATGATTAACAGTAAAATTATACGTTTTATATATGGGAAGTTTATGTTACCACCATTAAAATTTATTATTTGAGCAATAGCAGCTTTAACTTTGGCGAGGCTCACTACAACTGTAGGGGTAGCAGTATATGGGTTAGCTGCTAGTGGTGCAAGCATAGCCTCTTGTGGTATTAGAGTTCTCAGCTGCATTTTAGCCATTATGCCCTCAAACAAACTAGTTGTTGCTTTTCCTAAAATTTTGGGACCCACTATACTAAAAATTGTACTTAGAATTGCAAATATAAATACCATAATAAATTTAAACATCTCTGGTTTTAAGTAAGCTAAAAGTCTAATTAAGGTACCCTTAAAATCCTTTGCTTTCTCTACAGGTTTTCCTAAGTTCCCTCCGAATCCACCACCAGGTCCACTTTTAGGTTTTTCACTTTTGGCATTTTCGCTCATTTCAATTCCTCCTCTGAGAGCTGTGAGGATACAATTTCATGATATACACTGCAGCTATCTAAAAGCTCTTTATGAGTTCCCATTCCGGCGATCAGGCCATCATCTAAGACTATTATTCTATCTGCGTCCATAACTGTTGCAACTCTTTGAGCTATAATAATAACAGTTGCCGTAGCTGTTTCCTTTTTAAGTGCTGCTCGCAGTTTTGCATCAGTTTTAAAATCAAGTGCTGAAAAACTATCATCAAATATATATATTTCTGGTTTTCTAACTAGTGCACGAGCAATAGAAAGACGCTGTTTTTGCCCACCCGAAACATTAGTCCCTCCTTGTGCAATAAAATGATCAAATCCCTTGTCCATTCCATTTATAAATTCTGTAGCTTGAGCTACATCAGCTGCATACACAATTTGATCCAGCGTAGCACTATCATTACCATATTTAATATTTTCAGTAATAGTACCAGAAAAGAGAACATTTTTCTGTGGAACGTAACCTATTTTTGATCTTAGATCTTCCTGGCTAATTTCGCGCACATCTGTGCCGTTCACCAAAACTGAGCCGCTCTGAACATCATAAAAACGAGGTATTAAGTTTACTAAAGTAGATTTGCCTGCCCCAGTACCTCCTATAATAGCTGTTGTTTCGCCAGGCGACGCACTAAATGTTATATTACTAATTGCCGGTTGTTCTGCTCCAGGGTAGCTAAAGGTGACTTCCTTAAACTCGACATAACCGCTTTTTTCATCTGCTAAACTTGTTTTTTCTAAATCTACGATATCAGGTTCCATATCTAATACTTCATTTATCCTTACTGCCGAAGCTTGACCCCTAGGTATCATAATAAACATCATTGCGACCATTAAGAAAGAAAATAAAATTTGCATACCATATTGAATAAATGCCATAAGTGCTCCAACTTGCATGTCACCAGCATCTATTCTCATACTTCCAAACCAGAAAATTGCAATTGTTGTAAGGTTCATAATAAGCATCATAACTGGCATAAGTACTGCCATGATTATATTTACTTTTACTGAGTTATCCATAAGATCACGATTTGCAAAGTCAAATCTTTGTCTTTCATTTTCTATACGATTAAAAGCACGTATTACTCTAATTCCTGTAAGCCCTTCACGTAAAACAAGATTTAATTTATCTAATTTAACCTGCATTAACTTAAACAGTGGAAGGCCTTTTCGAAGAACTGAACCGATAATAATAAAAAGTACCGGAATTACTACTACAAAAATCCAGGTTAGTACTTTGTCCTCTCTAAGAGCCATAATAATACCACCTATACCTGTAAGTGGTGCAAATAGCATTATAGAAAACATCATTACAGTTACTTGTTGAATTTGAGTTACGTCA
>NZ_JAENWL010000133.1 GCF_016650095.1 Clostridium sp.
TACGCTATTTAAATATTCTGCTTCTTCCACCATTTTTTCAGCAGTTAAGCTAACAGCTTGAACATGAAGCATTGACTCATTACCTATAATTTTTCTGATACCTTTTAAAATATCTAAAAAGCTTTTGTTTTCTTTGGAAATGATTGTTGGATTAGTAGTAACACCAGCCATAGGGTACAAGTTGTAAGCCCTTTCTATAGCCTCTAAATTTGCAGTATCAATTATATATAACATAATTATCTCACCCTTATTTTAAATTCTTTTAAGCATTTTTTAATTCCATCTTTTGATTCAGAAAACTCTAGACCATAGCTTTTAATTTTATCAGTACATAATCTTATATCTCTAGTATGTTCTTTATATTTTTCTAAGTCTACCTCTAATAATTCATTTATTCTATGTTCTAAACCCACTTCTTTAAATATTAAAGAGCATATATCATAACGGCTTAAACTATTATGACTCCCTACATGATAGATACCATAAGGAATTTCAAATATCATTGGAAATTGGTCTATAACTTCATGAACATAAGTTAGGCCTCTATATTCATTTGTTGTAACCAATGCTTTTTTGCCCTGTAAAATATCAGTCAAGGTACCCCAAAGTATATTAGGGGACATACCACAATTCCGTTCAGGAACACCGAAAAGCCAAGTGAATCTTAAAATCCAAATTTCATCTAATATTTCTTTTAATAAGCCTTCAGCTTCAAGTTTATTTTTACCATACATTGTATCGGGACAAGGAGTAGCATCTTCAGTATATGGGCCGCTTTCAACATTGCCATTAAAAACCTGCTCAGTACTAAGGAATATCATTTTAGAATGTACTTCCTTGCAAGCTTTTGCAACATTTAAAGCTCCAGTGACATTAATTTTATAGGCCAGTTCTGGATTATTGTCACAAAATTCCGTACTTGCTTTGGCCGCTGCATGAATAACATAATCAGGATTAAAATTTTTAAAAATTTCATTTACCTTTTTTTCGTCAGTAATATCAAGAAAGGATGAACTTGCTGAGAGAATTTTATATCTGTTTTTATATTTTTCAGTAAATCGTGTACTAAAAAAACCATTTCCACCTGTTAATAATATTTTTTTCATTTTAACACCTCATCTTATAAATTTTTAATTCTCTAATTACAAACCACCAACAACAACTTTAAGACCATTATTTCTCATTTCATTTGCTATCTTCTCTATAGCTTCAGGGGAAGGAGGATCTATATCTTTAAGTTCATAATCCACATTCAACAATTTATATTTATTGCTTCCATACTGATGAAAAGGTAGAAGGTGAATAATAGTCAGGTTTAAACTTTTAACAAAGATAATTATTTCTTTTATATTTTCATCATCCATGGTATACCCTGGAATCAGAGGAACTCTAGGTATAACTTTTTTATTCATGTGAGCCAAGGTTTTAATGTTATTTTTTATTAGATTTATATCTGCTCCAAGTATTAGTTTAGATTTCTCTTCATCCATTATTTTAAGATCATATAAGATTAAATCTAAATAAGTTGCTAGGTTAATAAGGCTTTGGGGATTCCCTTGGCCACTAGTTTCTATTGCAGTATTTATACCTAGACTTTTTAGCTGTTTAAGTAACTCTATTGCAAAGGCACTTTGAGATAAAACTTCACCACCTGAAAGGGTTACCCCACCACTTGATGTACGATAGAAAATCATATCTTTCTGAACTTCTGTAATGACTTCCTCTACGGTCATATATTTACCAAATTCCGTAATTGCACCTGTTGGGCATTCATCTACATTAAAGCTACAGTGCTTGCAGTGGATGCATTTACTTTTCATTTTCACTGTTTGAGGCTTATAGCTTTGAGATTCAGGGTTGCTACACCAAGGGCATTTAAGAGGGCAGCCTTTAAAAAATGTAATTGTTCGAATCCCTTCGCCATCATGTAAGGAATATCTTTGAATATTTAGTATTAATGCTTTCATTTAATCACTTCCTATAAATCATGCTGCGTTCGCCTTATGATATCATCTTGAATTTCACGGCTTAGTTCTATAAAAAAAGCACTGTAACCGGCTACTCTTATCACTAGGCCCTTATAATCATTTGGACTAGCCTGAGCACTTTTTAGTGTTTCAACTGAAACTACATTGAATTGTATATGCTGTATTTTTAGCTTCATAAAAGCATATAAAAAATCACATAATTTATGAATTCCTTCGGCACCTTCTAAAGTTTTAGGACTAAATTTAACATTTAATAGACTTCCATTTGTTGTTAAGTAGTTATCTAGTTTGCTTACGCTTTTCAGCACTGCAGTAGGACCAAGAACATCTCGACCTACCATAGGAGACAAGCCCCCATCTGCAAGTTGTTCTCCAGACTTACGTCCATCAGGAGTTGCACCTACAGCTTTTCCAAGGGGAATATGAGCTGATACTGTATAAGAACCAGGTACAAAATTTCCACCTCTAGGAGTTACGTGTTTTTCTACTGCTTTTGAGTAATATCTGAGAATTTCTGCACTGAGGTTATCTACTTCATCGTTATCATTTCCGAATTTATCATACTTATTAATTAAGCTAACTCTAAGTTTTTCATTTTCTACACCCTCAAAATTACACTCTAGAGCCTTTGTTAGAGCACTCAATGAAACTCTTTTTTCATCATAAACAATCTTCTTTAGAGCATAAAGAGAATCGCTTAAATTTGCGATACCAATACCTTGCACACCTGAAAAATTATATTTTGCGCCACCATAGGTTATATCTTTACCAGTTTCTAGACAATTATCGATTAAACATGAAAGTAATGGAACAGGTGCAAATTCTTTATGGGATACATCGACTATATTTGAGCCGTCTACCATAAGCTTAACATATATATCAATCTTTTCTTTTATATTTTGGATTATTTCATCAAAGGTAATATTATCATTATTTCCAAGTTCTCTTAGAGAAATTTCCATTATTTTTAACAAATTGAAAAGTGCAATATCATGTAGTCCATAAGTTTTTCCAGGAAGTGAAAGTTCAACACAACCAACCACAGAATAATCTCTTGCATCCTCTAAACTAACATCTCTATTTAAAAATCCTGGTACTACGACTTCGTCGTTAAAAATTTGAGGTATTCCCGTACCAAGTCTCACAGTTTCAGCAGTTTTCCTTAAAAAAGCAGGCTCTATAAGTTCATTTATACGTACACCCAAATTTGGTTGGGGAAGACGGATATCTTGATAGGTATCTAGAGCAAGATAAGATAGGGGATTAACTGCAGAGCGACCGTTCTCTGTTAGTCCTCCAAGGGTTATAGTATACCCCGTTGGGAATCCAGCAAAATAGGTAGCACTATTGCTACTTCTAATTAGAACTACATCATTGGTTTTAATCCATAAACAAGTTAGTGTTTCTCTTAGGCTTTCCTCAGTTATCCCACTTTTAAGGTCATTCTCATAAAAGGGATACATATACTTATCAAAACCACCAAGGGACAAGGAACTAGCATTGGATTCATATTGTAGAATTACAGATAAAAACCATAATAGCTGAGAGGCTTCATAAAAAGTTTCTGGTTTTCCAACTGAAATTTTTGTTGAAATTCTAGCAATTTCTAAAAGTTCCGCCTGTCTTCTTTTGTTAGGCTCTTCCTCAGCCCTTAGTTTTGCAAGTGTTGCATATCTTAAAATATGTTTTTGAGAAGCATTAAGAGTTATTATTGATGCTTCATAGAAGTCGCTTCCTGGGTGATTTTTAGATAGTATTAATGTTTCATTAATTATCTGTCCTAAACCACTGTTTAATAATTTCTCGAAATTCGGAATTATATGTCCTTGACCTTTATCAGTTTGATTGAGTTTGAAAATATCTAAATTCACAGGAACGCGAACTTCAGGAGTGAGTCTTTTATTAATAAAGTCTTTAAGGGATTTACCGGTCCAATAAGGATAAAGAACTTCTCTATAAATTTTCTTATCTTCTTCAGATATAAAGAAGGGATCTTGTGGTCTACTTTCTAATGTATCAAGTTCATCATTAATCCAGTAGGGATCCATTTCAGGAGAGATTATTCCACTCCTAGGTTTTGGAGTTCTATTACCAACTATAAGTTCTTCATCTCTTATAGATATTTCTACATTCTTTAGGATGTGTGCAGTTGCTTTCGCCCGTCTAATAATTGAGCCTTCGCCTTCAGTTTCTTTATAGCTTTCTGTATACAGTAGAGCTCTTTCAATGGATACTTCTCTTTTACTTTCGAAGAGTCCACTTTTGAGTTTTTGAATTCTATTACTAATCAAATTACTTATCTCCTTTGTATAGAATTTTTGTTTATTTTTTATGGTTCCCTAGTTTTACTTATAAATTATTGTTTTTTATTGTTGTTTATTGTTTGTACTTATTGTATAATGAAAGTAAGAATAATTCAATACTTATTAAAAAAATGTTTAATTGTTTTTTAAGACAAAGAAATATTTTGTGATACATTCTATAGGATAAGGTGGAGATACTTTGTTTGCTGAGGAAAGAATAGAAAAAATCATTGAGCTATTAAATGAAAATGCAAAGGTAGTCGTAAAAGATTTAAGTAAAAAATTTGATGTAACAGAAGATTGCATAAGAAAAGATTTAAAAACATTAGAAAAACAAGGAATTCTTAAAAGAACTTATGGTGGTGGAGTATTAAACAGGAAGCCTGCTCCACATAATGATATTCTAAGTAGAAAGAATATTAATTTAGAAGGTAAATTAAAAATTGCAGAAAAGGCATTTGAACTTATGCAGTCAGGAGAAACAATTTTTTTAGATATATCATCTACAAATATACTAATTGCAGAGAAAATTGCAAATGGGAATAAAAAACTCATAGTTATAACTAATATGATTGATATTATTAGAGCCTTTTTAAATTGTAACCATGTTGATGTAATAGGTACTGGCGGCATCTATGATAAAGAACTAAATGGATTTGTAGGATCCACAGCTATAGAGATTATATCTAGACATAAAGTAACCAGAGCATTTATAGGCAGCTGTGGCGTGAATATGTTTGATAAAAGTGTTACAACTTTTGATATGGAAGATGGTAATACGAAAAAAGCTATTATTCACTCAGGAAAAAAAGTTTACCTAGTTATGGAAAACAAGAAATTTCAATATGATGGAACCTATAAGTTTGCAGACATTTATGATGTAAATGCAATTATTGTAGATGAAAAGCCTGATGAAAAAATCTGTAAAGAATTAGATAAAATCAACGTAGATTTAATTTAAATAGTAGTGAAGATACTGAACATCTGCGCAAGTGATGATTTAATATAAAAAGAGACTATAGAGAGGAAGGTATAAACCTATGAAGAAAATAAATTTTGCAATAATAGGCTATGGAAGCATAGCAAAAACTCACGCATTAGCAGTCTATGATGCTAACTTAAGGTTTTCACTTCCTTATGAGTTGAATTTAACACATATAGTAACTAGAGAACCTAAAAATATTCCCATAAGTGGGGTTAAAAATGTTACCAATATTGAAGAAGTACTTAGGAATGAAGAGATTCATTTTATAGATATATGTACTCCGAATGATTCACACTTTGATATTGTAAAAAGTGTAGCTCAATATGGCAAAGCTATTTACTGTGAAAAACCTCTGTCATCTAGTGGCAGTGATGCTATGGAAATGGCTAAGATTGTTAAGGATAATAATATAATGAATTCTGTAGCCTTAATATATAGATTTATGCCATCTTTAACACTATTAAAAAGAGAACTCCAGAAGGAGAGTATAGGACAGATTATAGATTTTAAAGTGAGAACCTATCATGATAGTTATTTAAACGAAAAGAAAAAGGATACCTGGAGAACTGGTAAAAAATCTGGTGGAGGAGCACTACTAGATTTAGGGGTGCACCTAATTGACATGATACAATTTACTATTGGGGAAATAGAAGAAGTAGATGCTAAGACTAGGATTTACTTTAAAGACAGAGCAGAAGTTGATGAAATTGCAAACTGTGACTTTGCATTAAAAGGCGGAGTTCGTGGAAGCTTAGAGGTTTCACGAATATTTACTGAAAGAGAACTCACAGACGATTTCGTAGTCTACGGTACAAAGGGTAGCATAAAAATTAATTTTAACAATCCTTATGAAATAGAAATATATAATTATGAAAACAATTCTACACAAATAAAAAATGTACCAGGGGGAGATATTTTGTTAAAATATTATGCTGATAAAAGAAACTCCTTAGGCTTCTTCCAAAATTGTCATACAGCCTCCCTTATAAACTTTGCAAACAAAATATATAATAATTCAATGGAAGGCATTGGCGCTAATTTTGAAGACGCATTAAAATGTCAGAGAATCATTGATAAGGTGTATTATGAATTTTAAAATATATATAACTGGTGATAAACTAGAAAAGTTTTTTGTTGAAGCTATTAAAGAATATGAGAAGCGTTTGAGCAGATATTGCAAAATTGAACTGCTATATTTTAAAAATAAAGAACAACTCTCAAAGAAACTATTGGATAAAAGCTATAAAATATTACTTTCTGTCAAAGGAGAAAACATTTCTTCTGTTGGACTTGCATCAAAGATTAGTTCTTTGGGTCTATCTGGCATCTCAGATATAGCTATCATTATCGGAACCGATCTACCCCATGATGAAGCATTAGCCTTAAGTCCTATGGAAATGGACTTGGGTTTACAAACTACTATTATATTCGAGCAAATTTACCGTTCATATCGTATTATCAATAATGAAGCATACCACAAATAAAAGGTGACTTGTTAAAGTCACCTTTCTTAAATTCCTACTACAGCATTAAATAATTTTCTGTTTCCCATATGTAATACAAACTTTACTTTTTTGTATAATCTGCAATATTAGTTTTAAAGTATGGTGTGATAAGCATCCTAACTTATTTTTCTGAACCCTCTATAAACCTGTTCTAGTAGCATCACTCTAAATAATTGATGCGGGAAAGTCATCTTTGAAAAGCACAGTTTATAATTAGATTTTTCTAAAACAGCCTTAGATAACCCGAGCGATCCACCAATGACAAAAGCTATATTACTTTCGCCCCTAATTCCTAAATCCATTATATAATTTGACAACTCCTCAGAGGATATCATATTTCCCTTTAGCTCTAGAGCAATTACAAACATATTATCCTTTATGCTCTTAAGAATTGCCTCACCTTCTTTTTCTTTTATTAAAATCTCTTCTTTTTCAGATGCATTATCTGGAGTTTTCTCATCACTTAATTCAACAATGCTCAGTTTACAGTATCTAGATAATCTTTTTGTATATTCATCTATAGCACTTTTTAAATATTTCTCTTTTATTTTTCCTACACAAATTATAGTTATGTTCATTTTAAATCTCCTTAATCATATATATGCACTATGCAACTTTAAATCATCATCTACGTTACTTTCACATTAAGATTGTCATAAATATAATATACCATTGCTTACTACATTACAAATTTACGTGCATAAAAATAAATAACATGGAGTAAATCTCCATGTTATTTATTTTTTTATAGCATTCCTATATATTCATATCTCTTTTTTCATAAGAAACATATGTGATGTACACCATTGCAGAGATAATTATAATTGACAATATTACAAAATTCCATTGAAGTCCACCGCCAAACATTAAATTCTTGGCTTCAAAATATTTAAATGGCGTTAGGTATTTCAAATAATCAATTTTGCCGCTTATGTCTATAACTATTGATAATATAAAAGTGATTAAAAGCACTGCTGTGGATATAGATGTAGCTGCCTTTGAGTTTTTATTTACAGCAGCTATGGCTGTGCCAATAACCATAAACATAATTTGCAAAATAAACATTCCAATCATCAAAATTACTATGTCTGCACTTACAGATTCACCATTTCCGTATTTACCTACTATAATTATTGATGAAACCAAAGTGATAATATTAAATATTAAAATATTCATTGTGGCGGCCAATAGTTTTGATGTAATAATCTTTGTTCTTGAAATTGGTTTTACAAGTAAAAATTCCGTAGTCTTATCTCGTTCTTCCTTTGAAATTATATCAGCACCAATCATAACAGCATGCACCGTTGCCATAAGCACTAAATATAAAAACAGCACTCCATAAAAACCACTGGCCTTTGACAAATCTAAAGTACCTACTCCCATAATAGCTTTCATAGAGTTTGGCATTTGATCCATTAACTCGTTCATAGATTGTCCTGAAGATGACATTCCTACATATTTACCCATACCCGCCGCAACCATAAATAATATACCAAAAGCCCATATAATAATGCTTTTTCTATGTGCCTTCATCTCTACACTAAATATATTCATAACCTGACCTCCTTTTATTCCTTATTACTATGAATTATTAGTCCCATTTAAACAGCATGGACATCCTTTTTACAATACACAAAGTAACTAGCTGTAATTGCTAAAATCACAAATATTATTTCTATTATAATATATAAAGTCTCATAACTAGAATTTTGTATGATGTATCCTGTATCATAATACTTAAAGGGAGTAATATAGCTCATAGCACCATCTCCTGTAGTCGATGCAAGCATTCCAATAATAAAGAATGTAAATACAGTACCAAGAGAAATTGGTAGCACTGATTTAATCTTAGGA
>NZ_JAENWL010000143.1 GCF_016650095.1 Clostridium sp.
GCGTGAAAAGTTTTTCGTAGGAGTTCTTAAATCAAATGATAATGAAATATATAGTTTCAGTTATGGCACCGAAAATGGTGAATATTATGGAGCACGTAGGAATGAAAAAAATGAGATTGAGATTATGATGAATAATGATGAGACTAAGGGGAATTCCTGGTACTATTCTATAAATAAAGATATGACTGCGAGGCAACTTGCGGTGAAGGCAGGGAAATTTGACCCCCGTACAAGAGAGTGGTATAAAGTGGCAAAATCAGAACAAAAACCGGTATTTTCTTCTACGTATAAACATTTCGTAATGGATGATTTAACAGTTTCAGCTGCTTATCCAATTTATAATAAAGATGGTGTGCTTAAGGGAGTACTTGGAACACATATTATTCTTTCAAAAATAAACAGTTATTTGAAAGAAATTATAAAAGATAAGAGTGCTATTTCATATATTCTGGAAAGAAGTACAGGGAAAATTGTTTCAAACTCGCTGGATACGCCTAATTTCAAAACTCTTGATGGTGGCGAAATAGATAGAGTAGGAATTGAAGAAATTAATAACAAACCTATAATAGAGGCATATCAAAATTACAAAAATAATGGAAAGAGTAGTTCTACAATAAAAACCAAAAATGATAAGCTTCATATAAGCGTAACGGAGTATAAAAAAGAAGGATTAGATTGGTTAATTATAACGGGCATTCCTGAAAGTCAATTTACAATGGAAATGGTAAAAAGTATTCGTTTGTCTATTGTATTCTCAATTATTGCACTTGTTTTATCCATAATAATATATATGAAGATTACAGGTGCAATTCTGAAACCTATCTATAGTTTGATAAATTATACAGAAAAATTTTCAAATGGAGACTTATTACAAAGAGCTAAGGTTTTCAGAAATGATGAGACTGGGAAGTTATCAGAGGCATTCAATAGAATGGCGCAGCAATTATATATACTCATAAATAATCTTGAAGAGAAAGTGAAAGATAGAACGCTAGAGCTTGAAAAAATAAACAACGAGCTAAAGGAGAGCGAGGGAAATATACGATTGCTCTTAGACTCTACAGCAGAAGGAATATATGGTATTGATACGAAAGGGAATTGTACTTTCTGTAACGTAAGCTGCCTTCGAATGCTTGGATACAACTCTCAAGATGAGTTAATGGGAAAAATCATGCATTGGAAGATTCATTATAAGCGTTCAGATGGAACATACTTTCCAAAGGAGGACTGTAAAGTTTTTGATGCGATAATTAGTGGAAAACGCATCCATGTGGAGGACGAGGTGTTCTGGAGGGCCGATGGAACCTGCTTTCCGGTACAATATTTTTCTCAACCTCAGTTTTATGATGGAAAAGTTATTGGTGCAGTAGTAACATTTACTAACATAACCCAGCGAAAACAGCAGCAAGATGAAATAATAAAGGCAAAAGAAGACGCAGAAAATGCAAATGTAGCAAAGAGCCTATTTCTTGCAAATATGAGTCATGAAATCAGAACTCCAATGAATGGAATTGTAGGGTTTTTACAACTACTTGAGAATACAGGCCTAAATCGTGAACAAGTGGAATTTGTACATATTATGAGAACTTCCACAAATGCTTTGCTTACAGTGATCAATGACATTCTTGACATCTCAAAAATTGAATCAGGCAAACTTGAACTTGAACATATTCCATTTGATATATATTTAACAATGGAAATGCTTATAGCTTTTTTTAATGCTAAAGCAAATGAAAAAGGACTTCAACTTAATATGCGTATTAGGCCAGAAATACCTCAGTTTGTGGTTGGAGATCCGACAAAGCTCAGACAGGTTATTAGTAATTTGATAAGTAATGCATTAAAATTTACGGATAAGGGTGAAGTGCTTATTGAAGCCTGCTTAAATAAGCAAAGTGATGAGACTATAGAAGTATTATTCACTGTAAAGGACACTGGCATTGGGATAACGGAGCGAGAAATTAGTAAGCTTTTTAAACCATTCATACAAGTGGAATCATCATATACAAGAAAATATGGTGGTACTGGACTAGGGCTTGCAATATGTAAGAGTATTGTTGAAATGATGCATGGAGAAATAAATATCGTAAGCGAAAAAGGGATAGGAACTACTTTTACTTTCACTATAGTGCTAAGTAAAGCTTTAGACGATGAAGTTCAGATAACATCAAGTGATTCAACTGTGGTAATGAAAGAGGAAATTGTTCAGAGTGGAAATGTGAAAATATTATTGGTTGAGGATACTAAGATTAACAGGATATTATTTATTAGATTACTAGAAATGAAAGGGTACAGTTGTGATGTCGCGGTAAATGGAGAAGAAGCTGTCAATGCATGCCTTAATAGCAACTATGATATCATTTTTATGGACTGCCAGATGCCAGTAATGGATGGTTATGAAGCAACAAGACAGATACGCAGGGCAGAAGGGGATAAAAAACATACTATAATTGTAGCCATGACTGCCTACGTTATGAAAGGTGACGTAGAAAAATGCATAGAAGAGGGAATGGATGCATTTTTAGGCAAGCCAATTGAGTTTGAAGAGGTGGCAAAAATACTTCGAAAATATGGTGGAGTTAAGGCCCTTGGTAGTACAAATGTCCATTTAGAAACTACGCTTTCGCTTATGAGCGCCTCAGGATTTGAAAAGGAGACCTGCGAAGAGTTATTGGATGAATTTTGTGTGTTCGCTGAAAATATAATAAGGGAGATTAGAAATAATATAGTTAATAATAGATTTAAAGAAGTGGGCAATTTTTTACATCAATTAAAAGGTGCTGCGGGGAACGTAAGGGTGAAAGAGATACGAGAGTATGCTATAGAGGCAGAAGAGGCTTTAGGACGTGAACACAATGAACTGCTTTGCCGTTTAGTTCTAGCAATGGAGAAATCATTATATACTCTACGAGAAAAAGGGAAGGGAGGAAACTGAAATTATGGTTGGAAATATAATGATTATTGATGATTCGGCAGTAGATAGGAAATTTATAGGGAAAATTCTTGAAAGAAAACTTGAGGGGATTAAGCTGTTTGAAGCCGAAGACGGACAAAATATCAATGAAAAGCTTATACTAAATAAAATACACATGTGTATTTTGGATATTATGATGCCAGTAAAGGATGGGTTTCAGATATTGAAGGAAATGAAAGAAGATCCTAATTTAATTGATATTCCAGTTATCGTTTGTACAGGTCGTGAAGATAAGGAAGCTATAGAAAAAGCTTTAACACTTGGAGCCTATGACTATTTTTCAAAGCCTTTTAGTGAAGAAGCAATGAAGATAACCTTACCTTTGAAGGTTAAAAATGCAATAGAAGCGATGAAAAGAAGTGAAGAAATCATCTATTTAAGCCATAATGATAAACTAACCGGTTTATATAATAGAAGATTTTATGAAGAAGTTATTAAAAGTTTGGACACAAAAGGGAATCTTCCTATTTCAATTATTATGGGGGATGTGAATGGCTTAAAGCTTACAAATGATGGCTTTGGGCATAAGGCAGGTGACAGATTGCTAAGGAAAATAGCAGATATACTAAAAAGTGAATCTAGAAAAAATGATATTGTTGCTCGTGTAGGCGGAGATGAATTTATAATTGTATTGCCTGAAACTGATATTTTTGATACTGAAAAAATAGTTGATAGAATTAAGGTTAAGTGCAATAGAGAAGAAGAAAATCCTATAAAACCAAGTGTTTCAATAGGATTTTCTACAAAGGAGCATGTTGACCAGGATATAAACACTGTATATAAAGCAGCAGAGGATAGTATGTATAATAAAAAACTTATGGAAAGCAAGAGTGTAAGAAGTTTCATAATATCATCTCTAAGAAAAACATTATATGAGCGAACGCATGAAACTAAGGAGCACAGTGACCGCTTAATAGAACTGTCATATAAACTTGGAAAGGAGCTTGATTTATCAATAGACCAAATTAATAATTTAAAGCTGCTTGCATTGCTTCATGATATAGGTGTTACAGCTATGCCAGATCATATATTGCACAAAAATAGGGAACTCACACCAGAAGAGTGGATTATTATGAGGACTCATTGTGAAATAGGATATCGAATTGTTAGTACATCACAGGATTTAGTTCATATTGCGCTGGAAGTACTTTGTCACCATGAGAACTGGGATGGAAGCGGGTATCCACAGGGATTAATAGGTGAAAGTATTCCATTAAATTCGCGTATTCTTTCAATTATTGATACTTATGACTCCATGATGTATGGAAGTTTTTATCAAAAGTCAGTTACGAAGCAGGAGATAATGGATTTTATAAATAAGCAGAATGGTGTGTATTTTGATCCGAAAATTGTAGAGGCTTTTATAAAAATCACTAAGTAATTATTAAAAAGAAACTGTTTCCAGTTTGTCACTTGCTAACTTTTGGCATAACTTTAAATTTAACATATGACAATATTCACCTAAATTAGCAATAATAATGTGATATAGTGGAAATAATAATCTAATACTTAATAATTATTATGAAAAATAGAAAACAAAAAAATACAATTTTAGGAGGCAGTATAATGAAATTTGGATTAAGAAAACCAAGCTTAAGAAAAATGATTAGCAGTAGGACTAGTCCCAAGAGAATAATAAGAAATAGTTTAGGTTTAAAAGCACCACGTGGATTTGGCTGGATTACAAATCCTAAAAAAGCTGCTTATAATCGTGTATATAATCGTACTAGTTTTAGTATTTTTGATGTATTAAAGAAACTTTTCAAATAACAACAAAGGCTCAGTGTGTGGCTTCCATTAAAAATTGTCACATATCAACAGAATTCTTAAATAAAGCCTTGATATAAATAAATTTTAAAAAAATGTCCCTTAACTTTTTCATAATATAAGTTAAGGGATATTTTTTTATTCTTTTCTAGCTTATTAAAAGCTGAATATATGGTATATGAGGATGAAAAAGGCCAAGCATACTGATAAATTAAGTTAAAAAATGATATAAGTAATAAATATTGCATTTATTACTAAATATTCATTTACAAAGTTAATAAAATGTAATATGATTACTAAAATAGTACGGGCTGACAAAAGTTTGCGAGGGGGAGATATTATGGATAATAAAATCGTTGAGAGTTTAAAGAAGATAGTGGGAAATGATTGGGTGGTAAATGATGCTGAGAAAATAAGTAGTTATATTAAGGATGAAACGGAACATGCTATAGCGCCAATTCCATGCTATGACTGTGTAGTTGTTAAGCCATCTAATACTGAAGAAATATCAAAAGTGTTAAAGTATGCTAATGGTGAAAAGGTTACAATTATAGCGAGAGGTGGCGGAACAGGATGTGCGGGTGCAGTTGTACCTATTAGACCTAGCATAATTCTTTCCATGGAGAGATTAAATAAAATTATTGAAGTGGATGATAATAATATGATGGTTGAGTGTGAAGCTGGTGTTACGTTGTTTGATTTGGAAGATAGATTCAAAAATCATGACACTTTGTTTTTTCCTGTACATCCAGGAGATGAAGGTGCACAAGTTGGAGGCATGGTTGTACAAAATGCAGGAGGAGTAAGAGCCGTGAGATACGGTGTTATGAGAAATCAAATAAAAGGTCTAGAAATAGTTCTTCCAACTGGAGAAATAATTAAGACCGGTGGAAAACTCATGAAGGATAATACAGGATATGATTTAACTCATCTTATGATAGGCAGTGAGGGTACATTGGGGATTGTAACTAAAGCAATTTTGAAGTTGTATCCTAAATCAAGCAATACAGGAAGTTTAATTGTATCATTTCCTGATAAAAAGGCAGCCGTTGAAGTTGTACCTAAAATACTCCAAAAAGGTATTATTCCATTAGCTATAGAATACTTAGAAAGAGATTTTATGCTGAAATCAGCAAAAGATTTAGGTTTGGAATGGCCTGCTAAGAAAGGTGTAGTTGATTTATATTTCATTCTGGATGAACGTAAAGAAGATGATTTATATGAAATTAGTTCCGAAATAGTTGAAATATGTGAAAAAAACGGTGCAGTAGATAGTTTGATAGCAGAAACAGCAAAAGAGCAAAGAACCATTTTGGAAATAAGAAGCCATGGGTATCCAAGTATTAAGTCACAAGTTGTGGATATATTGGATGTGGCTGTTCCTGTTGGTAATATAACTTACTATATGAATGGTATAGAAGAACTTTCAAAAAAGTATAGTGTTAAAATGCCTTCTTTTGGACATATTGGAGACGGAAATATTCATAACTTTATAATGACAGAAACAGGTGAAAAACCTGATTGTTATGATGAATTATCTGATGAAATATATAAACTTTCCATAAATTTAGGAGGAACAATAACAGCTGAACATGGAGTTGGAAAAATAAGAAATAAAAGTTTGCATATTCAGTATTCAGTTAAACATTTGGAAATAATGAGAGGAATTAAAAATGTTTTTGATCCAAATAATATCCTAAATCCAGGTACAGGAATAGATTAGTTATTGGAATTAATTATTAGGTTTTGAAAAATATAAAAGACTAGTTAGGAGAAAAAATGAAAATAGTTGTACTAATAAAGCAGGTACCAGACATGGAAAAAGTGAAATTTGACAGTGAAAGAGGAGTAGTGGACAGAACATCTGCAGGTGCAGAGATTAATCCTTTTGATTTAAATGCATTGGAGGCCGCAGTTCAAATCAAAGAAAATATCGGAGCGGAAGTAATTGCAATAAGTATGGGACCACCAAGTGCAGAAAGCGCATTAAGAGAAGCAATATCAAGAGGTGCAGACAATGGAATACTGCTTAGTGATAGAAAATTTGGGGGTTCTGATTGTAAGGCAACGGCTTATACATTAGCAGCAGGTATAAAGAATATTGGAGAAGTTGACTTAATACTGGCTGGAATGCAGACAGTTGATGGTGATACAGGACAAATTGGACCTGAAATTGCAGAATTTTTAGACATTCCACATATCTGTTTTGTAGAAAAGATAAATGAAGTTAACAAAGAGAATATAACTCTAGTAACAGATATTTGGGATGGAGTATTTATTAAGAAATTGAGACTGCCAGGCCTATTAACTGTAACAAAGGATGTAAATTATCCTAGACTTCCTTCATTTAAAGATAAAATGAAAGCAAGAAAAGCAGAAATTACTGCTTGGGGACTGGAAGATTTAAAAGAATATTTAGAGGAAACAGCTACAGGAATTAAAGGATCTGGAACAGTCGTTAATAAAATTGAAGTACCTGCAGCCGTTCATAGAGAAGGAAAACTATGGAGAGATAACTTAGACGATGCTATGGATGAATTTCTAGATATTATGATAGAAAAGAAAGTTATAGAGGTGAAATAAATGAAAGAATATAGTGGTGTAATGGTTTTTGTAGAACAAAAGAATAATGTGATTCATAAGGTGTCATATGAACTTATAGGAAAAGCAAGGGAATTAGCAGATAAAACAAATGAACTCGTGTACTGCTGTATTTGTGGACCTTCTACCTTACCAATAAATGAGCTTATTTATAGAGGCGCAGACAAGGTGTTTTATGTCAAGGATGATGATATATTTAATATCCCTGAAGTTATGACATATTCTAAAAATGTGGTTAGAGTAATTGATGAAGTTAAACCAAAGATCTGTTTGTTTGGAGCGACAAATTTCGGAAGATCATTGGCACCTAGAGTTGCAGCAGCTTTTAAGTGTGGACTTACAGCTGATTGCACAGCACTTGAAATTGATAATGTGGATAATAAACTCGTACAGATAAGGCCAGCTTTTAGTGGGAATATATTGGCTCATATTAAATCACAAGTATTACCTCAAATGGCGACAGTAAGATTTAAAGAGTTTGATGAAGCGGAAAGAGATGAGACAAGAACTGGAGAAGTAATAACATTTGAATCTATTGTCATAGAAAACAATGCAATTCAAGTATTAGAAGAAATAGTTGAAGAAAATTTTAATATTACTGATGCTAAAGTTGTTGTGTCTGTAGGTAATGGACTTAAAAGTTCTGAAGATTTTAAAATGATAGAAGAATTAGCTAGACTTTTAGGAGGGGTGGTAGGATGTTCAAGACCTTTAGTGGAAGGTGGATTCATCTCTAAAGCTCACCAAGTAGGGTATAGTGGTAGCAGGGTAAAACCTAAATTATATGTAGCATGTGGTATTTCTGGATCTCCTCAGCATCAAGCAGGAATGAAAGAATCAGAGATGGTACTCGCAATAAATTCAGATCCATCAGCTCCAATATTTAATATTGCCGATTATGGCATTGTTGGAGACATTTATCAAGTTGTGCCTCAATTGATTGAGAAACTAAA
>NZ_JAENWL010000072.1 GCF_016650095.1 Clostridium sp.
GCTATGATTAGAGAAGAAGAGGGGGTTGCTTATACAATTTTAGCTAATTTAGGAGCGGATTTTAATAAACTAAGAAATGATATACTAAATAATTGGTGTTCGGAAGATACTCCAAAGGGAAGTTTATCAAAAGAAAAACAACAACATGGAACTGAAACCTTAGATCGTTTTGGTAAAGACTTAACTGAAATGGCGAGAGAGGGTAAACTTGATCCGGTAATAGGAAGAGATAATGAAACACAGAGACTTTTAGAGATTTTATGCAGAAGAATGAAGAATAATCCATGCCTTATAGGCGAACCAGGCGTAGGCAAAACAGCTATAGCAGAAGGGCTTGCTCAAAGAATAGCTTTCGGTAGTATCCCCGAAATATTAAAAGACAAAAGAGTTATAACTTTGGACATATCATCCATGGTGGCAGGTTCTAAATATAGAGGGGAATTTGAGGAAAGGCTTAAAAAGGTTATGAAAGAGATAGTAGATGCGGGAAATGTTATTATATTTATAGATGAAATTCATACTATTATTGGGGCAGGAGGAGCTGAAGGTGCTATTGATGCTTCTAATATATTAAAACCGGCACTTGCTCGTGGAGAACTTCAATGCATAGGGGCAACAACTATAGATGAATACAGAAGGCACATTGAAAAAGATTCAGCACTGGAGAGAAGGTTTCAACCTATAACTGTAGGAGAACCAAGTAAAGAGGAAGCTGTTAATATATTAAAAGGATTAAGAGATAAATATGAAGCACATCATAGAGTTAAGATTACTGATAGCGCAATAGATGCTGCGGTTAATTTATCACATAGATATATATCAGATAGATATTTACCTGATAAAGCAATAGACCTTATAGATGAAGCTGGTGCAAAAGTAAGAATTCAAAGTTTAACTGCTCCACCAAATATGAAGGATTTAGAGGATGAAATAGATAAAATTTCTAAAGAAAAAGCTGATGCTATATCAGTACAGGATTTTGAAAAGGCAGCTAAACTACGAGACACCGAAAAGCAGTTAAAGGATAAATTAGATAATTCTAAAAATAATTGGAAAACTCAAAACCAAGCAGATGAGCTTATAGTTTCAGAACTTGAAATTGCAAATGTGGTATCAAAATGGACTAATATCCCTATAGAAAAATTGACGCAAAAGGAATCAGAGCGATTACTAAAGCTTGAAGAGGCACTTCACAGGAGAGTAATAGGACAATATGAAGCAGTTAAATCCATTTCAAGGGCTGTAAGACGCGCAAGAGTAGGGTTAAAGGACCCAAAGAGACCTATAGGTTCTTTTATATTTTTAGGCCCCACTGGTGTAGGCAAAACGGAGTTGTGTAAGGCCCTTGCTGAGGCTATGTTTGGTGATGAAAATAACATGATAAGAATAGATATGTCAGAGTATATGGATAAACATACCGTTTCAAGACTTATGGGTTCCCCACCGGGCTACGTATGGTTTGATGATGGTGGTCAGCTAACAGAAAAGGTGAGAAGAAACCCTTACTGCGTTATACTTTTCGATGAAATTGAAAAAGCTCATCCAGATGTAATTAATATTTTGTTGCAAATATTAGAAGATGGTAGGCTAACAGATGGAAAAGGTAAAACAGTTGATTTCAAAAATACAGTAATTATAATGACCTCAAATGTAGGAGCATCTACTCTTAAGAAACAGAAGTCTTTAGGTTTTGATATAAAAGGAAATAACGTAAATTCGGAATATGAAAAGATGAAAGAAAATATAATGGAAGAGTTAAAACATTCATTTAAACCAGAATTCTTAAATAGAATAGATGATATTATAGTATTTCATTCACTAGAACAAGAGGACTTATATAAAATAGTAGAATTAATGCTGGAGGTAGTGAAAGACAGACTTAAAGAACTTCAAATTAATATTAGCTTTGATGAGGAAACTAAAAAATATTTAGCTAAGGCTGGATTTGATACTCCTTATGGAGCTAGACCACTTAGACGAGAAATTACTAAGGCTGTGGAAGATAGCCTTTCTGAAAAAATTCTTAAGGGGGATATTGCTAAAGGAGATAATGTAAGTGTATTTATGAAAAATAATGAATTAATATTTAAAACTTTACACATTTAATCTTGTTAATATAAAGTAAAAAGTGTATGCTTGATAGGGTGTACACTTTTAAAAAAACCACTCTCGGGTGGTTTTTTAATTTGTAGCGATTTATAAAATTTATTTTAATGTGTCTTATTTTAAAAAAATATTTTTTAAATGATATTTATATGCCATTACTGTTTAAAATATAGATATGATGATTTAACGAGATTAAAGTGGATGGCGGAATGCCTAGTTTAAATGAAAATATTAATATTATAGACACAAATTCTATAAAAGATATTATAAGTAAGATTTTTAAAAACACTATTTATTAAGTAGGGAGAAAAAAATGAGAGTAGAAAAAAGTAAGGAACTTATGAATATACTAAAAATTATGGCTCCTGGGACTTCTCTTAGAGAAGGACTTGAAAATATTTTGAGAGCTAAGACTGGTGGACTTATTGTTTTAGGAGATGGTAAGGAAATATTAGATATAGTAGATGGTGGGTTTGGAATAAATGCGGACTATAGCCCTGCATATATATATGAACTAGCAAAAATGGACGGAGCTATAGTGATAAGCAGTGATTTGAAAAAAATATTATATGCTAATACTCAACTTATGCCGAGTCCTACAATACCAACTTTTGAAACTGGAACAAGACATAGAACAGCTCAGAGAATTGCCAAACAAACAGGGTCTGTTGTTGTTGCAATATCACAAAGAAGAACTATCATAACGGTTTACAAAGAGGACATAAAATATGTTTTAAGAGATAGTGGTGTTATTTTAGCAAAGGCAACCCAAGCTATTCAGACATTAGAAAAATATGTTTCGGTTCTTGAGCGTGTAGTAAGTAATTTAAATCTTTTAGAGTTTCAAGATTTAGCTACTTTATTTGATGTGATATCAGCAATACAAAGGACCGAAATGGTTATGAGAATAGTTGCAGAAATAGAAAGGTATACATGTGAACTTGGGAATGAGGGCAGACTAATTTCAATGCAATTAAACGAGTTAATTAGAAGCGTTGAGGAGGATGGAATACTTTTAATAAGGGATTATTGTCAAAGCGGTATGAATTATAATGAAATATATAGACAAATAGAAAACATGAGTTCAGAAGAACTTATAGATTTAGATTTTATTTCTAAAATAATTGGATATATAGGTGTTCCTCTAGTAGATACTTTAATTTCACCAAGAGGATATAGGATGCTAAACAAAATACCTAGAATACCTGTAAATGTTATAGAAAATTTAGTTAAGCACTTTAGAGAATTAAAAGCTACTATGGAAGCTTCTTATGAACAACTTGATAGTGTAGAAGGTATTGGTGAAGCAAGGGCTAAAGCTATAAAAAATGGATTAAGAAGGTTAAAAGAGCAATTTATGTTAGATAAACAAATATAGCATAAAATAAGTTCTAAGTTATTTTATGCTATATTTTCTATCTCATAGTATATTTACCTAAGGTACTGATTTTGTCATACTCTTTTAAAAGAACGTCATATAAATTTAAGTCTAAAAGATTACATAAAGAAGTAATATAAAAAAGATTGTTTCCTAGTTCACTTTCTATGACTTCTCTACAGTTTTCACAAAGATTACCTTGCATGTGAGTATCAAGTGAAGCACTAAGGGTATCTAAATCCAAATCATCTATATTAGGGGGAGTATACTGCTTTTCTGCATTCACTTTAATACAACCACAATTCGTAACTGATTTTACAACAGCTCTATTAACCCTAGCCTCAGATTCTTGAAGTTTAGTAAGTATATCTAAAATACTTCTATGCCGTAATAGGGATTCATCAACAGAATTTTGAAAATTATCAAATATACAATCTTTCATTAAGTTCAACTCCTTGTAAATATTTAAATACTGTATTATCTTAATTATAAGTTTTATATTATGTTTTTGTCAATAAATTAAGTACGTATTTCACCCTATGAATATATAATAAATCAATAGGAGTTTTATTAATAGGGGGGATATTATGTTAAATATTGGTCAAAAAGTATTTATAGCAGAGTATGGTGCTGGGTATATACAGGATATAGATATCAACAAATTATCTAGCATAAAATATAAATATGTAAATATATATCTTTTATTAGATGATATGAATATTATGATTCCAATAGATAAAATTGAAAATTATAAAATAAGAAGTATTTTAAACGTAGTGGAACTAGAAGAAATCTTAAATACAATATCGAGTGATTCTGATTTTATAGAAAGTAATTGGAATAATAGATATAGAAATAACAAGAAAAAAACCCAAAGCGGAAATGCTCTAAAAATGTGTGAAGTAATTAGAGACTTGTATTGTTTAAAGAAGCAGGAGATGCTCCCACCAGGAGAGGTAAAGATTTTAGAAAGAGTAGAAGGAATGGTTGCCAGTGAAATAATGTTAGTTCTTGGACTTAATATGGAGCAAGCATTATGTAAAATAAGGAATTTAATTTAACAATTTGTTAATTGTATGACATATTTTATTGAAATGATGAAATTTATAGTATATATTAGATAACAACAGGATATAAATTCAAATATGTGTTAATAATTTAAAGGGAGGTGAAATTTTTTGTTAAAAAAAATTTTAAGAGGACTTTTTACAATCATTGGACTAATTATAGGGTACTTAATAGGAGGCATGCTTCTAAGCACAACTTATTTCGTTGAACTTAATTATTTTAAAAATGGTACAATTCAGCCAATAATATTCATTATTTTTTCTACTTTTATTTTTGGAGTTATATTATTTTTAATATCTCCTGTAATCGTATCTTATATAATGAAGTTTATGGATTACGTGGAGAGAAGCACACAAAAAATGCCAACTGCTCAAATCATTTTTGGTACTAGCGGAGCAATAATAGGCCTTATAATTGCAGCTTTAGTTGCAGGATTATTTAATTACCAATCTGCCATATGGAATATTTTCGCTGTTATTTTTACGGTTATAATGGCAGCTTTGGGAGCAGATATTTGCGCTAAGAAAACAGATGAAATATTATCTTTCTTTACAAGTATTAAAAAGAAAGATGGATTCAAAGAAAAGAAAGTCAAGGGGTTCACTAATGAAAATCCTAAAGTTCTAGATACATCGGTAATAATTGATGGTAGAATATTTGATATTTGTCAAACGGGTTTTGTTGAAGGGCCACTAGTAATACCGACTTTTGTATTAGAGGAGCTTAGGCATATTGCTGACTCGTCAGATGGGCTTAAGAGGAATAGAGGGAGAAGAGGACTGGATATATTAAACAAAATTCAAAAGGAATTAAATATTGAAGTTCAAATTTGGGAGAAAGATTTTCCGAATATTGCAGAAGTGGATAGCAAACTTTTGAAATTAGCTCAAGTTTTAAACGGTAAAGTAGTTACTAATGATTTTAATCTTAATAAGGTAGCTGAATTTCAAGGTGTTCCTGTTTTAAACATTAATGAACTTGCAAATGCAGTAAAACCAGTAGTTCTTCCAGGGGAAGAAATGAAAATCCAAGTTATGAAAGATGGAAAAGAATCGGGTCAAGGAATAGCGTATCTAGATGATGGCACAATGATAGTTGTTGAAGGTGGAAGACGGTATATTGGCGAAAATATAGTTGTTATTGTAACGTCGGTACTTCAGACGGCTGCAGGTAGGATGATTTTTGCTAAAAACAAGGATTCTTTCGTAAAAAGTTAATCATATTAAGTGAGCGAGGTTTTTTATGAGTAAAAACTGTGTAATAATTTTGGCCGCTGGTAAGGGAAGACGGATGGGCGAACATATTAATAAGCAATACCTAAATATTAATAATCATCCAATTTTGTATTATACTTTAAAAGCTTTTTCTGAAAGCAGTTATATAGACGAGATTATAGTAGTTGTTGCAGAAGGTGAAATGGATTATTGTAGAGAAGAGATAATTAAGAAATATAATTTTAAAAAGGTAAAAGATGTAATTATTGGTGGCAAAGAAAGACAACATTCGGTGCTAAATGCGCTATATGCTTTATCAAATTGCAAAATTGTACTCATTCATGATGGGGCTAGACCTTTTATAAACCAATCTATTATTAGAAATGCTGTAATTTATGCAGATTTATATGGAGCAACTGCTTGTGGAGTGAGGCCAAAGGATACTATTAAGATAAAAGATTCTTTAGGTTTTTCTTTGAAAAGTCCTGAAAGAGATATGCTTTTTTGTGTTCAAACACCACAAGCTTTTAGGTATGAGCTTATATTAGATTGTCATAAAAGAATTAATGAAGCTGGTATCAGGGTAACAGATGATACCATGGTTGTTGAGCAATATGGTAATAAGGTATATCTTTATGAAGGTAGCTACAATAATATAAAGATTACAACACCTGAGGATTTAGAGACTGGGAGACAAATATTAGAAAAGCTTAACTGTTGACACGAACACATTTAATATGTATCATTATTAGTAACTATAAAGAATATTTTATATAATTAAATATTAGGCAATGATGAAGAATAGTAGAGGCCAATTTACAGAGAGAAAATACTAGGTTGAGAGATTTTCAAAGGTTTTGAACCTGCTTTTGAGCTGTAGAAAAACTACCGGTAGTATATACCGTTAAAAAATAAGTGCAAATTTAGGTGGTACCGCGATAGAAATCGCCCTAAAATAGGGCGATTTTTTTATTTTTTGTTGTTTTATTATTTTTTTAAAAATACTATGTATCATATAAAGAACAAATTAGGAGGAATATTCATGAAATTATCAAAAATGCTGATAAGCACACTACGAGAAGTACCTGCTGAGGCAGAGATAGCAAGTCATCAATTAATGTTAAGAGCTGGGATGATAAGGAAGATGGCATCAGGTGTATATAATTATATGCCATTTGGAATTAAAGTTATAAAAAAAATTGAAGACATTGTTAGATCGGAAATGGATGCTGCAGATGCACAAGAATTTTTAGCATCAGCTTTAATTCCTTCAGAACTATGGATAGAATCGGGTAGATGGGATGTTTTTGGTCCTGAGATGTTTAGACTGAAAGATAGAAATGCAAGAGAATTTTGTTTGGGACCTACACATGAAGAAGTACTTACAGATATAGCTAGAAATGAAATTAAATCATATAAGCAATTACCATTGAATTTATATCAAATTCAAACAAAGTACAGGGACGAACGAAGACCAAGATTTGGAGTTATGAGATCAAAAGAATTCATAATGAAAGATGCCTATAGTTTTGATGCAAATAAAGAGGGATTGGATAAATCTTACAATAAAATGTATGATGCCTATAATAATATATTCATAAGATGTGGACTGGAGTGTAAGGCTGTAGAGGCTGATTCTGGAGCAATGGGCGGTTCCGGTTCGGCAGAATTTATGGTTAAATCTGAAGTGGGTGAAGATGAGGTAGTTTTTTGCACTTCATGTAGCTACGCAGCTAATATGGAGAAGGCTCCAGGCACTCCAGATATATCGGAAAAAGAGGAGCTTACTAAGCTTAATAAAATATTAACTCCAAATGTAAAAACTATAGAGGACTTAGAGAAGTTCTTTAATACCACAGCTAAAAAATTTGCTAAGACCATTATATATAAAGCTGATGGTAGAGTAGTTGCGGTTATGGTACGGGGTGACAGGCAGGTAAATGAGACTAAAATAAAAAATGAAATAGGCGGAGCTATGGAATTAGAAATGGCAGATGCAGAGACTGTAATGGCAGCAACTTCAGCAGTTGTGGGATTTGCAGGCCCAATTGGTATTGTGGCTGATATAGTATTAGTAGACGCCGAGGTAGTTAATATGTATAATTTTATAGTTGGCGCAAATGATACAGGATATCATTACGAAAATGTTAATTATGGCAGAGACTTTAAAGGTGTGGTTGGTGACTATAGAAACGTTACGGAGGGCGATAAATGTACTAAGTGTGGATCGCAGCTTACAATTGCTAGAGGTGTAGAGGTAGGTCACATATTTAAATTAGGAACTAAGTATTCAGAGTCTATGGGTGCAACATTTATTGGCCAAGATGGTAAAAATCAACCTTTAGTCATGGGGAGTTACGGTATAGGTATTAATAGAACAATGGCAGCTATTATAGAGCAGCACCACGACGAAAATGGTATAAAATGGCCGTTGTCAGTAGCTCCATATCAAGTTGTAGTAGTTCCAGTGTCTATAAAGGATGAAGAGCAGATGAGAATTGCCCAGGAAATTTACAATAACCTAAAAGAAATAGGTGCAGAGGTTCTTATGGATGATAGAAATGAAAGAGTTGGGGTTAAATTTAAGGATTTAGATTTAATTGGAATTCCAATAAGAATCACAGTAGGTAAAAAAATTTCAGAAGGTAATGTTGAGTTCAAATTGCGAAATGATGGGGAAAATCAAATAGTCGAAATATGCTCAGTTATTGATAGAGTTAAAGAAGAATTTAAGAATAATAACATAGTATTATAGATTCCATTTGAGACTTGTAGTAAACCATGGCTATAGAAATACCTATAGTCATAAAAGTTAATAGGTATATTATAAGGCATCATCAATTAACTATTATAATTGAGAGATATCTAATACACATAAAGGAGAATAAGCATGGAATTTAATATGCTAAAGGGTAAGTTTACAACGCAGCAAGTGAAACAGTTAAATCCACTAGTTCTTGCTATAGTTGGAGATGCGATATATGAGGTATTTATTAGAACCTACCTTGTAGAAAAACATAGAGATATGAATGTTCATAAAATTCATGTTAAAGCAGTTGCATATGTGAAAGCACATGCGCAAAGTGAGTATATGAAATACTTAATAGAAGATTTAGATGAAGAAGAACTCAGCATATTTAAAAGAGCAAGAAATTCAAAAAGTGGAACTATTCCTAAAAATGCAGATTTGAATGAATATAAATGGGCCACAGGCTTTGAAGCTTTAGTAGGTTTTTTATATTTAAGTGAAAAGAATGAAAGATTAAACTATATGTTTGAAAAAATTATAAACTTTGATTTGGGGGATGAGTAATTATGCTTAAGGTTAAACTAATAGAGCATACACCGAATCCTGAAAAAATTATAGCAGCTGCAGCTAAGCTTTGCTATAGCCAGGTAGGGGTTGACGAGATACTAGAAAATCTTGATGAACAAAAGAGCGAGAAGTTGTTGGATATGCTAATGACTTATGGACATCATTCGCCAATAGAACATGTGAGCTTTACTTTTGCAATTGAGGGTGTATCTAGAAGTTTAACTCATCAATTAGTGAGACACAGGGTAGCATCCTATTCTCAGCAAAGTCAGAGATATGTAAAACTTAAACAATTCGAATACATAATTCCACCGGATATTGAAAAAAATGAAGAAGCAAAAGAAATTTTTATTAAATCTATGAATCGTGTTCAAGAAGAGTATAATCAATTAGTGGAGATACTGTGTAAAAATGAATTAACCAATCTTGTAAAAGAATATTTAAGTGATAAAAAATTGAAAAATCTTGAAGAGATTGATGAAAAACAATACATAATTCTTAAGAGTAAAGCGGAAAAAAAGGCTATCGAAGATGCACGTTATGTATTTCCAAATGCTTGTGAAACTAAAATAATAGTTACTATGAATGCTAGGGAGTTAATTCATTTCTTTAATCAGAGATGTTGCACAAGGGCTCAATGGGAAATACGCCAAATGGCAAAAACAATGCTAATGCAAGTGAGAATTGTAGCGCCTGCATTGTTCAAACATGCAGGACCAAGTTGCGTTAGTGGACCATGTCCTGAAGGTGCTATGTGTTGTGGAAAGACAATGGCCATAAGAAAAGAATATGGAATGAAATAGATAAAGAGAGAGGTATTTAAAATGAGTGACAACAAAAGGTATCAGGAGAATAAAGGAAGTAGAGGAACTTCAAGTAATAGAGAAGACAAAAGTGGAATAGCGTCTAAAAGAGTTAGGACGAGCGAGACCGGTGCAAAAGGAAGTAAAGGATTTTCAAGTAGTAAATATGTTAAAAGTGGAACTTCTAGAAGGTATAGAGGTGACGAGCAGAGTGTCAAAGAAGGTAGAGGAGTTTCAAGTGACAGAGAAAATAAAAAAAATAAACAAGGTGAAGAGAATGTAATAGAAAACAAAAAAATACCTAGAAATAATAAAACCAATGAAGCAGTTGAAACTAAAATCATTAGAGAAGACTTAATTGAAGGAAGAAATGCAGTTATAGAAGTACTAAAATCAGATAGAACTATAGAATATATTCTTATTGCTAAAGGTGATATGATAGGTTCTATAAGTGTAGTATTAGCATTAGCCAAAGAAAAGGGAATTGTTACGAAAGAAGTTGACCGAAGAAAACTAGATGAAATGTCACAAACTTCATCACACCAAGGAGTTATTGCTATAGTAACACCTTATAAGTATTTTCAATTAAATGATATTTTTAAAAATGCAGAAGAAAAAGGGGAAAAACCTTTTATAATTATATTAGATGAAATTGAAGATCCACATAATTTCGGATCTATAATAAGAACTGCAGAGGTATGTGGAGCTCACGGCATAATAATACCTAAGCGGAAAAATGTAGGAGCTACACCAACAGTTTATAAAACATCAGCTGGTGCAATTGAACATATGAAAATAGTAAAAGTAACTAATATTAATGCAACCATAGAAGAAATTAAACAACGTGGAGTGTGGGTTTATGGTGCAGATATGGATGCTGAAAATTATATTTTTAATACTGATTTAACTGGTGCGGTAGCTCTAGTTATTGGAAGTGAAGGTAGAGGTATTTCTAAACTTACAAAGGAAAAATGTGATGTGCTAGTAAAAATACCCATGATTGGGAAAATAACTTCTTTAAATGCGTCGGTTGCGGGTGGTATAATAATGTATGAAATTATGAAACAAAAGATTAGATGAGGTAAAAAGTGAAAATAGTTTTTGTTGATGGGTATAATGTTATTAATAGCTGGCCAAATCTTAAAAAGACTAAAAATTCTAGTTATGAATATTCTCGTCAGCAACTTATTGACACTCTTCAAAACTACTCGGGATTTAAAGGTTATAAAGTGTTTATAGTTTTTGATGCACACATGGTTAAAGGTAGCCTAGAAAAAAAGGAAACAAACGGAAATATAGTTGTTGTTTTTACAAAAGAAGGTGAAACGGCAGATAATTACATTGAAAGAACGGTGAATAACATAGGACGAAAATCTGAGATATGTGTTGTTTCATCAGACTCTTTGGTGCAGCAGGTTACCTTTCAAAGAGGTGCCACCAGAATGTCTTCTATAGAATTCTATCATGAAGTAAATAGTATTGAAAAAAAAATTCAAACAAGGACAGAAAAGAAATATTTAGAAAAAAAGAATTGGCTTGAAGAGAGAATAGACGAAAAAACATTGGAAAAACTCGAAAAAATACGAAGGAGTCACTGAATTTTCTTGACTATAGAAATTCTTGTAAGGTATAATCATCTATATGACACTTGTTTGGCGTGGAGGGGATATTTGTTGGAGAAAATCATTAGGGCCGGTATGGATACTTATTGCTTTGAAGATAGGTTAGATGAAGAGGTAGTTATTGAGGCACAAAGTAAAAATGTTAGAGCACAAGAATACTTAATTAATAAATACAAAAATTTTGTTAAAGCCAAAGCTAAGTCATATTTTTTAATTGGAGCTGATAAAGAAGATATTTACCAAGAAGGAATGATTGGTCTGTATAAGGCTATTAGAGATTTTAAGGCAGATAGATTGTCTTCCTTTAGGGCTTTTGCAGAAATTTGCGTTACAAGGCAGATAATTACAGCAATAAAAACAGCCACACGCCAAAAACACATTCCTCTTAATACATATATCTCTTTAAATAAACCAATATATGACGAGGAATCGGACAGAACATTATTAGATGTGCTATCAGGGGCTAAAATTACTGATCCCGAAGAATTAGTTATAAGCCGAGAAGAAGTAATAAGCATTCAAAATGAAATTGGGGAAGTTTTATCAGAATTGGAGATGGAAGTGCTGATGTCCTATTTAGATGGCAAATCTTATCAAGAAATTGCATGTGATTTAGATAGGCATGCAAAGTCTATTGATAATGCACTTCAAAGAGTTAAAAGAAAATTAGAGAAATGTTTAAGTAAAAGGTGAAAATGTATTGACAAGGGAAACAAACAATAGTAAAGTTAATAACTGGTGCACTGCTATTAATTGTACCTAAGCGGGAGTAGCTCAGTGGTAGAGCACCAGCTTCCCAAGCTGGGTGTCGCGGGTTCGATACCCGTTTCCCGCTCCAAAACTAAGTGCCCATATAGCTCAGTCGGCAGAGCGTCACCTTGGTAAGGTGGAGGTCACCGGTTCAATCCCGGTTATGGGCTCCATAATTATTAAGGGTTTATAACACACCAGGATGAGTTTACTTGCACAAAAGTGTAATTATTTAAATAAGGAGGAATATAAAATGGCAAAAGCAAAATTTGAACGAACTAAACCTCATGTTAACATTGGAACAATAGGACACGTAGATCACGGCAAGACTACATTAACAGCAGCAATAACAGCA
>NZ_JAENWL010000261.1 GCF_016650095.1 Clostridium sp.
TATGTTAATTTGTAGTTCGTTCATCTTTGTAGTATATTCATATTGTATTCTTAATATTAAACTTAGTCAAGCTACGTTAAATAAATTTAAATTTAAGATGGCTTTTGACTTTTAGCTAATATTTATGCTAAAATAAATTTATGAAAAATATGCTATTTATGATTTGAGGTGTATTAATGGCTGGTCTTAGAGAAAAACAAAAAAAACAAAGAGAAGATCGTATTATAGACGCCTCTCTTAAACTTTTTACCACAAAAGGGTTTAATGAAACTACCATGGAAGAGATTGCCGAAAAGGCAGAGGTGGGTGTTGGAACTCTTTATAATTACATGAAATCAAAAGGCGATTTATTATTGCTTATTTTTACACAGAAAACGGAGAATATATACATAAAGGCAGAGAAGATTTTAGAAAATCCAACTGAAAATCTGATTGAAACCTTAATGAATTTATTAAAGATTTATCTAGAAGGCATTTTGTCCTTACCTAAAAATTTATCTAGATATTTTTTGTCTGTAGTTTTTTCACAACAATACAATGAAAATAATCTAAATGAGGACTTAATGAAATTAGATTATAAATTAATGGGTCAACTTAGAAATCTTCTAGACTGGTATAAAGAAAAGGGTTTAATCGATTGTGGTATCAATACAGAAATTTTATCCTTTAATATATATTCTATTTTAATAACACATTATACAGTAGCTGTACTACAAGATAATGCTTCTTTAGAAATGACTTATGAATTTATGAAACTTCAAATAGAACTTCAATATACTGGGTTTAAACAGGTAAAATGAAATTAATTGTATATTAGAATTCAATATTATAATTTAGGGACTGTGGTTAGATATGTAAAATAAAATCTAACTATAGTCCCTTCTTTATATCTCATACATTTAATTTGTGACTTATTTTACCTGGAACTATAATTTCGCCAGATTTTTCTAGCGCAAACTTTGCAGCAACAGGACCTATTATAGAGTATATAAATGTAGAACATAGTATAATAACACGAATTTGCACTGCATACTCCGGTATAAGATTCCCGGCAACTACAATTAATCCTAATGCAACTCCTGCTTGGGGCATAAGTGTCGGGCCTAAATATTTACATATTTTATCGTCTTGTTTAGTAATCTTTCCACCAAGCCAAGCCCCAGCTATTTTCCCAATAATACGCATGATGACATATAAAAGTCCAATAAACCCGATTCCACTAATAGCCGATATTTCAAAGCCTGCTCCTGAGATAACAAAGAATATCATAAACATTGGTGGTGAGAAGTCCTCAGTAATTTTAACAACGCTATCAATATCTTCATAGATATTCACAAGCACACCGCCAAGTGCCATGCAAGAAAGCAGTGGGGAGCCATTGACTACTTGAGCTACCCAATACGTAATTAATATAAATGCAATAATAATGCAAAGCCTATTTGATGATTTTTTAAACCATCGAAATATTAACTTCATAAGAATACTTGCGAGGCCTCCCAAAATAAACGATACTAATATTTCATATATAGGACTTAATATTGATAAAAAAATATTAGTACTAAGACTTGAAGACATCATTTTTACTATGGTTGTTGCAAATCCAAATCCAATAAGAGCAACAGCATCATCAATCGCAACAACACTCATAAGCATTGATGTTAATGTGCCTTTAGCTTTATATTGATTTATAACCATTATGGTTTGGGCTGGAGCAGTAGCAGCTGCAATAGCACCCAACAATATTGCAAGCTTTATATCAAACCCAAAAATAATTAGAGTTAAAGTTACTAATATAATCGCTCCAAAAGACTCTGCGATAGCTATTATAACAGGTGCAATTCCAACTTTTTTAAAATAGTTTAAATTAAATTCACTTCCAATTGAAAAGGCAATAAATCCTAATGCCATATCAGATATAACAGAAAAGCCGTTAACCATATTAACCTGAAGAAAGTTAAAAAAAGATGGTCCTAATAAAAGCCCAGCAATCAAATAACCTGTTACATTTGGAAGTCTAACAAATTTAGCAAGCCTACCAAAAAATATTCCGGTAAACAACATTATAGCAACTTCAATTATTATTTTACTTTCCAATTTTCCTAATCCCCTTCGTAAAATCAATTGGTAAACTAAACACTATGCCATTATCCTTCTCTGAAAGATCCCCGACAATAGACTCAATAGCACTGACCGCTTCTGAAAGCTGACATTCTTGAATAACAGTAATGATCACTTTACTTTTTTCTCTTTCAGGATTTAAAAATGCTCTTAGCGATCCTAAAAAAGGAATTTCACCTTCATCATGTTGATGATTTAATAATCTAGCCATGCCCATACTGTCCAAAACCGTGGCACCACTGATGTTAATTCGTGCAAACTCAGTTAAAACTTCATCTAATTTTTCTACTTTATTTAATATAAAAAATAATAGTTTCATATTTCCCCCTTCTTGCTTTATTTAATATATTACTAAATTTTACTAATATATCTATTATATTACGATTATAGCTATATTACAAATGATGTAGTTATGTCCTATGGAGAAATAAAGTGTTGAAGCTGGTATATGGTGATTGCAATACTGTTTCATTGAGTATACCTTTACATAGGCAGTTCGTTTTAGCATAAAACTACAGTTTATAAAAATGGTGTTTAATGGTATACTACGTCTAATGATTAAATCGCAACTGTAAAATATGACTAACCCATGAAATAACAAAATTATTTTTTTATTTGAATTATAAAAATGTAATCATATATGTAATGATGATTACTCTGTGGTGACCTCAATCCAATGTAAGGAGGAACGTATGAAAAAGTCTCTAAACAAGTATACTGTTATCAATATCGGGTTTTATGGCGGCTTGGTTATGAAAGGCGTAGATGCGCTGATAGAATTTATTGGCGGTTTTATTTTGATTGTTCTGAATTATGAGTGGCTTAACCGCCTTATAAGGCTTATTGCGCTTCCAGAACTGATAGAAGATCCAAAGGATATAGCAATGAATTACATTATTACTATAGGGCAAAACTTTTCAATCAACTCACAACATTCGATTGCAGTCTATATGCTGCTACATGGTACAACTAAGATGGCAGTAGTTTGGGTGCTGCTTACGAAAAAATTGTGGGCATACCCACTTGCTATGTTTGTGTTCGCATTGTTCATTGCATATGAAATGTATAGTTATATGCATAGCCGATCATTGCTTATGCTGATGATGGTCATCATAGATATAGCAATATTTGTTATGATAATTTTAGAATACAAACACTTGAAAGTGTCAAAAATCTAGTAAGAGGTGTGATTATGAAAATAAAGAAAATTATCAACTTAACAATAATTGTCTTATGTCTATGCCTTGTTACTGGGGTTGGTGTATTTATTTACGATGCCCAAAGCAGCTACAATATCAACAGAGATTTTGTCAGCGTTCCACTTAAGTTTAACCCCGATGACTCCACTTCAACTTATAAAACCCCGAATGCACAGGTAACTGTTTCCGGAGGTTTTGTGAAGGGCCTTCAAAAGGGAAACGATGGCACTAAAAGCCTCGTTATCAGGGCCCTATCACCCTTGCCTAAAGTAACAGTAAAGGGTGATAGTAATGCAACTATTTCATTATTAATTGAAAATATAAACCCTGATTTTTACTCAAAGAGCATTGCAGGCAGCAACCTACCAATGACGAAAGTGGCAGTCAATACATTAAAGTTAAGTATTGTGGTAAGCTCTGGGAAAACTATAAAAATTGAACCGTTACAATCAGACAGCACAGGTAAATATCAATACATCATTCTCGGAGATAATCGGGATGGATATGATACATTTGATAATATTATTCAGCAGGTAAATGGGAAAAATCCTGTATTTGTCATAGATAACGGTGATCTTGTATTCAGTGGAAAACGGAATCAATACAGATTGTTTAATCAGATGTTGTCAAAAATTTCCACTACCGTTTGTACCACTCTCGGCAATCACGATATTCGTGGCAGTGGGCGTGACACTTATACCATGCTGTACGGCCCAGCATATTATTCATTTGATATAGAAGACAGTCATTTTGTATTTATGGATTCATCTCCCGGATGGTCTGAAAAGCAGGCTATTTCAAACCAACAATATACATGGCTAGAAAAGGATTTGAAAAAGTCACAGGGTAAACGCATTTTTGTGGTTACACATATTCCACCACATGATCCAAGAAGCGGTGTAACCCCAAACAAAATCCCTAATTATGTAAATGAAGTTGAAAATGGAGATAACTGGGCAGAACAGAAGTTAAACAATTATAATGAAACTAAGGATATGGAACATGGCTTCCAAGACCCACAGGAAGCGGCAAAGTTTGAAAACCTTATGAGTACATACCATGTAGACACAGTTTATTTATCACATATTCACAGCTATTTGGAATATACAAAGGATGGAGTGCGGTATCTGATTTCAGGTGGTGCAGGTGCAGAACTTTTAACTAAAAACAGCTATTATCATTATATGATAGCAAAAATTGGCGATATAAAATCAGTTACAATGGTAGAATTGCCTTCACCAGCAAACAACTATCTTACAAGATATACGGCAACTGCACAACTTTTTGGCAGTGCAATGTATGAAGAAAATCCAGTTGCGGTTGTGTTTGTAATTATAGGATTTGTGTTGTTCATTTTTTTATTGATTATCAAGATTTATTTACGCAAAAAGCAGCCCCTTGATAATGTATGGAAATGGTTTAGTGATATCGGTAAATATGCGGTTAAGAGGTTTAGAGAATTATTTAGGAACAGCGACAAAAATTAAATTACATGATTAATCAGGATATGAGGTTTTAAAATAGAAATAACTTAAATTCAAAATATGAAAATGCCCAAATATTATAAAAATATAATATTTGGGCATTTTATTAATATAAGATTTATTAAAGTATTTAGAAGGAAAGTGATTAGCTTCATAATTACTCCACAATTAAGTAGTAGAATAAATGTATAGAGAAAAACAATCACAGAAAAAAATTAATACAAATCAATGGATAAATAAAATAAAAATTAAAGGAAGGATGATTTAATATGATGGGATATGGATATGGAAACAATACGATGGGAGGGATATTTGGAATGATTATTCCTATAATTATAATTGCAATTGTTGTATTTGCAATATATAAACTATTACAAAATAAAAACGTTAAAGATATAGGAGCTGGAGATAATTCCTTAAATATCTTAAATGAAAGATTTGCTCGTGGAGAAATAAATGAAGAAGAATACAATCGTAAAAAAAGTGCATTATTAAGCAATAAAACACTTTAAATTGTTTAAACCTTTGACAGCTGCCTAAAACGATAAGGCTCCTAATAATAGTGAAGATATGAAAATGGCTCTTTGGGGCTTTTAAAACTAAAAGCTCCCAAAGAACCATTTCAATTGGTAATACACTTATTAATATATTAAAACGTCATACCA
>NZ_JAENWL010000080.1 GCF_016650095.1 Clostridium sp.
CGATTTCTAATTAATTGGTGTTATTCAGCCATTTCTAAAGCTATTTTCATCATATTCGTAAATGCTTCTTGTCTTTCTTCAGAAGTAGTTATTTCACGAGTTACTAAATTATCTGAAACAGTTAATAAACAAGCTGCTTTCTTACCTAATATATTTGCATTATGAAATAGCGCGAATGATTCCATTTCTACTGAAGTACAGCCGTGAGTTTTATAAATATTCTTATATTCATCAAAATTTTCACGATAAAATACATCTGATGAATGAACTTTATTTTTATGAACTTCGATGCTTAAATCATCTGCGATTTTCTCTAACTTACTATTTAATTCTGATGATGCAGCAATAGTATCATATTCATATCCACTTTGAACTTTTGCATAAGTAGATTCACTCCAAGCTTCAGTACAAAGTATTACATCATATAAATGTAAATCAGAAGTGTAAGCACCACATGAACCGATTCTTATAATATTTTCTACCCCATAAAAATTAAATAATTCATATGAGTAAATACCAATACTTGGCATACCCATGCCACTAGCCATTACAGAAATTCTACGTCCTTTATATGTACCGGTGTATCCAAATATATTGCGTACATTATTAAACTTTTCTACATTTTCTAAAAATGTCTCTGCAATAAATTTGGCTCGTAAAGGATCACCTGGCATTAGTACTGTTTTTGCTATGACTCCTTTTTCTTCTACTTCAATATGTGCTGTTGGTATCATATTGAAACCTCCTTCTCTTTAAGTAATATATTTACTTTAATAATTAACTATATTATTAAAGTATACATTATAAATGCATTAATTACTTCTGAAATTGTAATATTTAAGCATCAATTTGAAATTGGTTTACATTTTTATTAGTTTACATAATTTTAATTATGTAAACTAAACTTCTATTATATTTAGTAATGTTCTATTTATATCGTTTATTATAAACATAAATATACCTTATATATATGTTATATAAGGTATATTTTGTAATTTTTATTCTTCTTTAAATATATAAAACAAAGGTAACTATTTTATATTTCAATAGTTACCTTTGTTTCTATATGAATTAACTATTAGATATCCTTATTACATTAGTATATAATTAATAATGCCAATTATATACTAATGTAATATTTAAAATAAATGTAAGTTGATAATTGTTATCTATCTATTATTGCTATAAGGAGGATTCTATGAGTAAAAAAGTGAATACTATTTTAAAAACACTACCTTTTCTAATAATAATTACAATTTTAATTTATGCCTTTTGCAATATGAAAATGATACATCATTGCACCCCTGAAAATGTAAAAGCTTTTGTTGATTCTTATGGAATATTCTCACCAATAATCTATATAATTTTATTTACTTTCGTACCACTTACACTTTTTCCAGATTCAATCCTTGCCATTGCAGGAGGAATGTGTTTTGGAATGGTTGGCGGTTTTATTTACACAATGATTGGTGCCATGTTTGGTGGCATTCTTTCCTTTTTCTTAGCTAAAACTTTAGGTCATAAAGTTTTCAATAAATTTATAAAAAAGGATATATCAAACCTAGAAACTGCTATTAAAAAAAAGGGTTTTGCACTTGTTTTTATTTTGAGACTTATTCCACTATTTCCCTTTGATATTATAAGTTATGCAGCAGGTTTTTCGGGGGTGAAATTTAAAGACTTTGCCACAGCTACAATTTTAGGTATAATACCTGGTATATTTGTTTTTGTAAACATTGGAGATAAAACAACCAAAATTGGATCTTCAAGTTTCTATGTGTCTATATCACTTTTAGTAGGGCTTATTGTAATGTCCTATGCTTTAAAAAAGAAAATTTCAATTCATCAAATCGAAGGCTAGTGTAGCTAAATTACAATTTTCTATAATATTCTTTCTTTTAATAAGCTTGTAATACTACTAGTGGCATTAAGTAATGGGCCTATGGATTTATCATAATTTAGGTTATTTATTATGTCGGCTATAAACTCTGACATATCTACTTCTCGGAACCACTTAGCTTCTTTAACCTCTTTGGGAATATACGTTAAGTTTGTTGAATATATTTTTTCAATTAACCCCTCTTCATAAAACTGATCAAACTTTGCAATACCTTCAGTAAATAATGCAAATGTAGCTGTAACGAATATTCTTTTTGCTTTACGTTTTTTTAATTCTAATACTATATCAAACACTGATTCACCTGAGGCTATCATGTCATCAACAATCAATACGTCCTGTCCTTCAACTTCTCTGCCCATATATTCATGTTGCACTATTGGATTTTTACCATTTACTACTTTTGAATGGTCTCTCCTTTTGTAGAAAAGTCCAATATCAAGGCCAAGCACACTAGAGTAATAAACAGCTCTATCCATTGCACCAGTATCTGGGCTTATCACTAACATCTTTGATTTATCTACTAAGAGATCAGGCTCCTCTTTTAAAATAGTTTTTACAATTTCATATGTGGGATATAAATTATCAAATGATATCAAAGGTATTGAATTTTGAACATTTGGATCATGAACATCAAAGGTTATAATATCATTTACACCTAATTTTTCTAATTCTTGAAGTGCTATTGCACAATCAAGAGATTCTCTATGCTTTCTTCTGTGCTGCCTACTTGCATATAGCAATGGCATTATAACAGTTATTCTCTTCGCTTTTCCCCCTAAAGCTGATAAAACTCTCTTTATATCTTGGAAATGATCATCTGGACTTTTATGGTTCTCATAACCAAACATTTTATATGTACAACTATAATTTCCTACATCACATAATATGAATATGTCTTTTCCTCTAACAGTATTTTCTATAACAATTTTTCCTTCGCCGTTTGAGAATCGAATATCCTTCATACTTATAAGAAAAGATTTTTCTCCCCCCATCAAGTTACTTATAGGTTCATTTGCATAGTCCTTACGTTTTTCAATTAAAAGTTCATTAATCCTATTACCAAGTTCAGAACTACTCTCTAATGCCATAATACCTAGATTACAATAGGGAATGCTAGGTGATTCCTTAATATCCATAATAATACCTCCTTGAAATCTAAAATAGAAAAATGTACTCCTTTACAATTTTAACATATTTACAATTTTAAAAGAACATCAAAATCAATATAATCATTTTTTCTAAAGTAAATTCTTACGTAGCAAATAAAAGAACATGTGATCTAATACTAAATATTAAAAATCATGAATTTGTGTTATAATTAAACAGAAATAAATCAAATCAACTCTAATTGCCTTTATTGGGGCAATATATAACTACTATAGATTGGAGATATGATACTAATGCCTAATGAAGAAAATTTCACAAATTTTTTACCATCAGTAGATGCAATTTTGCCTAAAACAAATAAGGATAATTATTTTTTATTTTACAAAAATGAGTTATTAGTTAAAACTGAAGATAATAAAGCTGTCATACCAACTACTGAGGATCTAGATAATTTAAAATTAATTAATATTCAATATCTTGGATCCATAAATGGGAAGAATTGTTATTGCGGTGAATTAAATAAAGATGCCATTATCCCAAATAATATGTATTTTAGTAAACTTAAAGCTTTAGCTCATCAGTTATCTGAAGAGCTGTTTTGGATAGGAGGGAGAGCTATTCAAATAGTAAACTTTAATACTGACCATGCATATTGTGGTAGATGTGGTACATTAACACAAAGCGTTGATTCGGAGAGAGCTAAAAAATGTCCCAAATGTGGACTTATAAATTATCCTAGGATTTCGCCAGCCATAATAGTGGCTGTTGTACGCGAAGGAAAATTGCTTCTTGCCCATAATAATCAATTTCCTAAGGAGTTGTATAGTGTAGTTGCCGGATTTGTAGAAGTTGGAGAGACTTTTGAGGAATGTGTTGTTCGCGAAGTTCGTGAAGAAACAGGAATCATTGTAAAGAACATAAAATATTTTGGAAACCAGCCTTGGCCTTTCCCAAATTCTCTAATGATAGGATTTACTGCTGAATATGCAAGTGGAGAAATACAAGTAGATGGAAAAGAAATTGGGGATGCTAAATGGTATAGTTCTACAGAGATGCCTGTAACTCCTGATAGTATAAGTATAGCTAAAAAATTAATTAGCTGGTTTTCAGATAATTATTAGATAAGAAAACTCATTTTAATTTATAATTTAAAAAATAGAAGTTAGAATTCTTAATTCTGAGCGGATTATATTCTAACTTCTATTTTTTTCTAATATATAATACAACACTCTAATAATAATTTGTCAATAGTTATTATTGATCAATATAGGAAGTTTTATAAATATAATCCATATTTTTGTGTTATAATTTTAGGTATATGAAAGAAAATAGTGAGTTGAAAATTCTGAAAGTATTTATTTTAATATCCCTAATATATAATAACAACGAAAAGAGGTTTAATGATGAATAAAAAAGAGCTTGCAGACATAAGAAAAGAATTTAAATTAGATAGTGGCATGATGAAAATTCAGGAAATCTATAGTGTTTATCTAAAAAAAGATAATGTTCAAATTGATTATGAGCCAGTTATTCATTCAGAATTTGATTATTTTGATAGAATGGATATGGATAAAAAAGACTTGTTCTTAGGTAATTTCAAGAAAATACTTACTGGTGCTCTTGATACTAAAATTTTCGAGTTAGATTTTCAAAATATAGAAGATGAAAATAACACTCAAAATATTTTAGGTAATGCTCTAAAAGCAACTAATAAAGACGAAATTCAAAACTATATTAATAAGCTTGTTGAAAAAATTGCAGCTAACTATAAATATGAAACTGATATAGTGGTTACTTTTATTAAAGCGGAATACTGGCTAGGGTCAAGTCACAGAAATATGGATGCAGATGAAAGCATTGATGAAGCGGTACAAGCATTTAATTTCATTCTATCAAGTGTAAATAAAATAGATATTCCAAAAAGAACTCTAAAATTCGACTACACTGATAAGGAATTTAAAGCAAATTCAGCTTTAGATTCTGTTATTAATCTTAATGCTCCCTTGGAGGGTTTTATGTTTCCTAGTCTTACTAGTGGATATTCAGATACTGATAAAATTTTATATTATGCTTCAAAGCCTAAGGAATTAAACACTTCATTTATTGAAAATGTTCTAAACTGTGGTTTTAAATTTACTGCTGAAGACGAAAAAAATTGCTTTAGTGATATTTTAAAATCCATAATTGGAGATAAGATAAAACCTGAACTTATGCAGGACATTTATGTAAATATACATGAACTCTCGGAGCAAGCTGAAGAAGGTCAAACTCCTACTCTTGGAGCTCTCGATGTTAAGAATATTCTAAATAGCTGTGGCGCAGAGATTATCTTTGATATAGAAACTGCTTTTGAAGAAACTTGTGGTAGTAAGTACGATTTTAAGATAAACAATATCGTACCTGAATTTAACTCAAAATCCATTAAGATTACTAGTGAAATTGCAAATATTACTGTAACACCAAAGGATCTAAATTCAGTTAAGCAGGTAAGAAATAAAGATGGTCGAAGGTGTCTGCTTATTGAAATTGATGAAGATATTGTTATAGAAGGCTTTAAATTAGAAACTGAGGAATTTTAGCACATCCTAGCATAGTAAAAAGGAGAAGATTAGTGCATTTTTAATGTCACTAATCTTCTCCTTTTATTCTATATTTGTTTTTAGGCCTACCGACTTTACCGTATTCCATTTCAACCACAAGTTTTTGCTCTTTTTCTAAATAGTCTAAATATCTTCTAGCGGTTATTCTAGAAACTCCAATATTTATTGCAATCTGCTCTGATGTAAAAGAATTATCCTTCATGCCAGATATACCCACTAAAATTTTTTCATAAGTGTATTGATTGAATCCTTTAATATCGCCAATGTTTTCATAATATTCTGCTCTGTTTTTATTCTCTTTGATGGTATATTTATCAATAATTTTCTGTTCCATACTATCAGTATTTTTAAAACTATTTTTTCTGCGTTCAAATTGAAGCAGCGCTTCCTTAAACCTATTAAATATAAATGGTTTAACCAAATAGTCTACTGCACCATACCTAAATGCCTCTTCAACAGTTTCTGTATTCCTATCTGCAGTAATTAATATAGCATCACATTTTAAATTTTCAATTCTTATCCACTTTAATAAATCTGTACCAAGACCTTGTGGGAAAAAAACATCAAGCAATATTAGGTCAGGTTTTCCACTTAATATAACTTCTTTTGCCTTTTCAATGGAGTTAACACTATCATATAATGCAAACCCCTCTACCTTTTTTAAGAATTTTTCGTTAATTTCTCTAACCATAGGATCGTCTTCAACAATAAGAACTTTAATCATATCCTCTACCCCTTTTCATTGGTATAAATATATCCCATATAGTTCCATTTTCTTGTAGAATATTTATATCTCCACCAGCATAATCTATTATTTGTTTTACAATACTAAGCCCAAAGCCCCTATTTCCAGTTTTAGTTGTAAATCCCCTTGTAAAAATTTTGTGTATTATATCTTCACTAATTCCAGGTCCATTATCCTGAATCCTTATTCTTAGTTCTTTATTATTAGAATTTAGTCTTATAAATATCTTACCATTTTCAAATTTTACTAATTCTTCAATAGAATTTTCAATTAAGTTTCCAATTACAGAGCAAATTTCATCTACTGTAATGTTTTCAGGTATTTCATCAATATAAGAATTTGCATCAATTTCTACAGAAATCTTAGCTTCTGTTGCCTTATTATATTTGGCAAGTAAAATACCAGCTATGTGGACATTCTTAATTCTTTTGCTGAGAGTATCAGAAACTTCTTGTCGAATTTTAGATATATGAGAAATATATTCAACCGCTTCATCATATTCTTCTAATTGTATAAGCCCTGAGATAGTGTGAAGCTTATTCATAAATTCATGATTCTGCGCTCTTAAGGCAAATGTCATTTTTTTAATTCCAGTTAACTCTTCTGCCATATTTTTAACCTCTGTTAAGTCTTGAAAACTAGATAAAACACCAATAATTTCTTCTTTATAATTCTTTAATATTGTATGACTGCACAAAAGGGTTTTATCATGGCACATTTTAATTTCTTGGTTATATACTGATTCGTGAGTCCTCAATACTTCCATCATTTCATCTGTATAATTGAAATTAAAATCAGAAACATTTTCACCTATATTCTCATCTTCCAGTTTTAAGATTTCCTTTGCTATTCTATTGAAAAGTATTATTTTACCATCCTTGTCAATAGCGATAATGCCATTTTTCAGATTCTGTAAAATTAAATCTTTCTGACCTAATAGAAATGCAATTTCCTCTGGCTCTAATCCAAATATGCTTTTCTTTATTATATTTGCTAAAAAGGCCGCACCTACTATTCCCATTAGAAGTCCAATTACTAAAGCTACTTCTAGGTTAGATAAACCAGTACTAAGTTCAGCATAAACAGTATCTGTTAAGAGACCTACTAAAACCGCTCCTACTTGCTCCCCCTTATAATATATGGGTACGAAAGCTCTTATTGCTGTAATTAACACATTCTTGTCCTTAGCAACATAAGATTCACCCTTTGTAAGCACACGTTGTTCTCCACCGTCAGCATATTTTTTCCCTAGTGACCTTCCATATGGATAGGAATATTTTATACCATTCATATCCAAAACAATAATATATTGAAATCTAGTTTTTTTTCTGAAACTCTCTATAGTTGACTGAACGGTATTATAATCTTTTGAATTAGCTAAAGTTTTTTCAATTATATCTATGGACGCAATCGTTACAGCTAAATCCATAGCATTATTTCCCATTTGAGTTTCTATGGAAGTTTGCGCTTGATAATAAGTAACAGTTCCTATACCACCAATTACGATAAATATTATAATGCTTATAAATATTGTTAATTTATACTGTAATTTCAATAATACTCCACCCCATATTATTATTTTTCTACATTTGCTTTTGCTAGCCCATCCTTAATAGCTTTAATAAGCCCATTACTTGTATACGTAGCACCCGCCACAACCTCAACATCAGGGCTATTTGCATTTATTACTCTCGCTGGAAGTTTTTCGTAAACTTTATCAGCTATCACTGGAGTTTCCTCTTGCTCCAATATCTTAATTTCTTTTATTTCATATTGATCAGTTACTATTTGTACTTTTATCGGTCCAATATGTCCCTCAGCGTTTCCCTCATAGGTTCCGGCTTTATAAATAATGTTTTTAGAACCACAAGCCACAAGCGCAGTTGCTAAAAATATTGTTAAAATTATCGCTAATAATTTTTTCAAATAAGTCGCCCCCAATTTATATTACCCTAGCGCTTCTATGGAATAGATAGCTATTGTTATAATTATATCATTTTTCGACTGTTGTGTCATTTTTAGTATACAACTTTATCTCCAAGGACAAAGTATCCCTTCTAAAACATCAATTATAATAAATAAAAATAGGCCAATTATACTTAAAATAAAAATACCTGAATACATTTGAATATAGTTAATTCTCATCCATGAATCCATAATGAAATACCCCATGCCATACTCAGTACCAAAATTTTCAGTAAAAAATAAAACAGAGATTGCTGTGCCTATGCTAATTCTAAGCGACGTTAATATAGCTTTAAGAATTCCTGGGAAAACAATTTCTCTTATTATCTGAAAATTTGTAGCTCCCACTGAATACATAGGATAAAAAACTTCTTCAGGAATGTTTTTCACTTCATCTCTTATATTAACCACAACCGGGAAAAAAGTAATTAAAAAAATCATAACTATTTTTGTCAAATCTCCTAGTCCAAAAATGAGCATTATTATAGGAAGTAATGCAATCTTAGGTATTGGATAATTGAAGTATATAATTGGTGAAAATATTAAATCAATCTTTTCAAAGTATCCCATTAAAATTCCTACTGGTATACCTATAGATAAAGTAAATAGGAGTCCTAAAATAATTCTATTTAAGCTGTAAACAGCATGGATTGCAATGCCAGTCCGAAATGTTATAAATATATTTATTAATATTGCATATGGTGATGGGAATAAAGGCTTATTAATAAGAAGTGATATCATTTGCCATAATCCAAAAATGATAAAAAAAGCAATTACATAATTAACTAGTTTATACTCTTTAAGTCTCATGCCTATTTATCTCCTTTAAGAATTTTTCTAAGTTTACTATTTAAATTTATGTACTCTAAATCAACCTCCGAATTTACGTTTCCAAATAAGGGATTACTTATAACTTCAACTATTTTTCCTGGTGACGCAGAGATTACAGCTATGTTCTTTGCTAAATATATTGCTTCCTTAATATCGTGAGTTACAATAATGGTGGTAACCTTATGTTCTTCCCAGACTTCTAAAAACATTTTCTGAACGTCCTCCCTAGTCATAGCATCTAAGGCTGAAAAGGATTCATCCATTAAAAGTAAATTTGGTTTTAATAATAAAGCTCTAGCTAACGAGACTCTCTGCATTTGTCCTCCACTTAGCTGACTTGGATACCTTTCAACAAAATCTTTAAGCTTTAACTCCTTTAGTAATTTTTTGTAAAAATCCATATCTATATTGCCCTTACCATCTTTAATTTTTGCTAAGAGGAATATATTTTCTTCTACTGTTTTCCATTTAATTAGTCCATAATTCTGAGGTATAAATCCGATTCTATGTATTTTAGGATTTACCGTTTTTCCATCTATTAAAACTTCACCGGCGTAACCTAGAATAATTCCCGCTAGAACTTTTAACAAAGTTGATTTCCCTCCCCCTGAGGGTCCAATTATAGCGCATATTTCTCCTTTCCTCACTACTAAGTTTGCATTTTCTATTACCTTGGTTTGTTTATCGCCATTTTTATAGTAAACATTTAAATTATTTATTTCTATCATTTATTTCCACTCCACTCATGATATAAATCACTCTCTACATCTAAACTTGTAAGAATTCTTCCTACAGTGATATTTACAATATCTTCAATGGTTTTAGGTCTTTGATAAAATGCTGGCATAGGTGGTATTATCATAACATTTAAATCACTTAAAAAAAGCATATTTTTAAGATGAATGGAACTAAGAGGAGTTTCTCTCGGAATCAAAATCAACTTTCTTTTTTCTTTTATCATAACATCTGCTGCTCTGATTAGTAAATTATCGGAAGTCCCATTACTTATTTTTGAAAGGGTTCCCATGGAGCATGGAACAATCACCATTCCATCAGTCTTAAATGAACCACTTGCTATACATGAAAACATATCATCTATAGAACATAATTTAAGCTTGCCTTTGTTATTATTAATATTTTGTAGCCACTTTTCAAAATTAATTTCCATCTCATACTCTAAGACCTTCCTACCATTATCAGTAATAACTAAATAAATTTCATTATCTTTTTTAATTAATTCTTCTATAAGCCGTACACCATAAATACTACCACTAGCTCCAGTAATCCCTACTATATATTTTCCCAAATAAATCACCTCTTAACTATAATATAAAAACATCCAATGCAGTACAAATAAATATCAAAACACTTACAATTTGATTTATGTTATATGAAGCAATTTTCATCTTTTTTTCGTTTGTTGGTGATACAATATAGTGTTCCAATGCAAGCAAAATAGAACTGATAAAAATTCCAAGTAAATACATCCAACCTGTATGTATTATAAAATGTAAGCTTATTAAAAGTAAAATCATAATAAAATGAAACAATGTTGATATGTATAGCGCGCCCTTTAATCCAAATCTAGCAGGTATAGAAAATAAACCTGTTTTTCTATCAAAATCTATATCTTGAGTTGCATATATTATATCAAAACCCGCTACCCAAAGTGTCACTACAGCGCCTAAAATAATTGGTGCCAGCGCAAATTTTCCTGTTACCGCAAGCCATGCTCCTATAGGTGCCCCACCACATGTAATTCCTAAAACAATATGACATATCCATGTAAATCTCTTAGTATAAGAATAAATTACAAATAGAAAAAGGGCTACCGGTGATAACATAAAGCATAATGGATTTAACTCGTATGATGCTATTATAAAAATTAAAAAGCACAGCAGCACTATACCCCAGGCTTCATATTCTTTTACTAGGCCTTTAGGCAAATGTCTATTTGCCGTTCGAATATTCTTTTTATCAATATCCTTGTCTACAATTCTATTAAGAGCATTTGCACCATTTCTAGCTCCAACCAAAGCAATTAATATCCAAAATATTGTAACAGCGGAAGGTAACCCTTCCGCTGCCCAGATCATCCCTATTAGAGCAAACGGGAGAGAAAATAGTGTGTGCGAAAACATAACCAATTCCCCATAGCTCTTAAGTTTCTTTAATACCATATTCCTTCCACCTCTTATCAACCATTTCTTTAACTTCCTTTGTCATTTCTACATTATCTGTCCAATGCCTCGTATGACCTTCTGATGGCCATTTTTTTGTAGCATCTACACCTAACCTTGAACCGTAATAGGGAGTATTTGACGCATGATCCAGTGCATCCAATGGTCCTTCTGAAATCACTAAATCGCGACTTGGATCTATATTGTTAAATACTTTCCAGGCAACG
>NZ_JAENWL010000290.1 GCF_016650095.1 Clostridium sp.
TAATAATTGGAATAGTAGTGGTATTACTTGGAGAAAAACTCGGATTTGGTACCCTTCTAAATATGGTACTTATTGGTGTGTTCTTAGATATTATCATTGCATTTCATATAATACCAGTGACTAGCAATTTCGCGATTGGTATCATAATGTTAATTATAGGATTGTTTATAATTGCTTTAGCCTCGTACTATTATATTGGCGCAGCATTTGGAGCAGGTCCAAGAGATAGTCTCATGGTTGCACTTACTCGAAAAACGGGATTACCAATAGGTGTGTGCCGTGGAACAATTGAGCTTTTAGCGGTTATTGTAGGATGGGTACTTGGTGGTATGGTTGGTATCGGAACTGTTATAGCTACATTTACAATAGGATTTTGTGTTCAGACAACCTTTAAGTTGCTTAAATTTGATGTAACAAAAGTTGAACACGAAACATTGGACTGTACTTATAAAACACTTTTCGGAAATAAAAAAGAGCCGTTTGCAAATGAAGATGTTCCTAAAAATGATTAAAGTGGTTGCCTATCTACTAAAGAGGTACCCCTTTAACAAAGGGGCAACCACTTTAATACCTTTTGTATTTGGGTATCCCAATACCCCCATTCATGATTCCCATGTTGATCCTCGTATGTTAAATCTAAAGGCAACTTCCTACAGAAGTTTCTAAATTTTATATTTCCTTCATATAAGGTATCCTCCATTCCACAACATTGAAAGAGTTTTGGTTTTGGGTTATTAGACCTAGCCACTTTTTGGGCTAAATAAAACAAATCATCTTTAGTATCTTTTGTAGAAGTATTCTCCCCAAATATATTATTAAAATCTCTTTTAAACGGCCCTGTTTTATTTTCAACCAAGGCACTTAAATCAAGTACCCCAGAAATACTAGCTGCTGCAGCAAATTTATCTGGACATCTTAGTGCCAATTTAAAAGCTCCATATCCACCCATTGATATCCCAGCTACAAAATTATCTTCTCTAGTGCTAGATAAATGAAAAAAATTTCTACAAACCTCTGGAAGTTCATCACTTATAAAAGTCCAGTAACGTTCTCCATATTTCATATCAGTATAAAAACTCCTATTTGCAGCGGGCATTACTACAGCAATACCTAAATTCGCAGCATATCTTTCTATAGAAGTTCTTCTTTCCCATATAGTATGGTCATCAGATAACCCATGAAATAAATACAAAGTAGGGTGATCAGGTTTTATTATATTACCCTTCATCCCTATTTGCTTTCTAGTATTTTCAGGTATTATTACAGACATAGATGTAGATATCTCAAGGGTTTCAGAAAAAAAATCGCAGTGTATTAATGCCATAACTTACCATCCTTCCATATAATATCTCTTGCGTGCATTTATATTAGGTTTATCCTTTGACAGCGCCGTCAGTAAGACCACCTACCAGATACTTTTGAATAACACCGAACATAATGAATATAGGTATCAAAGCAATGACAGAACCTGCCGTCATCATTCCCCAATCTATATCATATTTTCCAATGAAAGCATTAATTCCTGTTGGAAGAGTTTTAAGCGCTTCTCTACTTATAAACAGCGTGTTAAAGAATAATTCATTCCACGCTCCCATAAAGGCAAATACAAACGTGGCAATAATACCTGGTTTCATTACAGGGAGTATTATTTTTATCAATGCTTGTATTCTTGAACATCCGTCGATCATTGCTGCTTCTTCCAATGTATATGGTATTTTCTCAAAAAAGCCTCTTATCATCATTGTGCAAAAAGGAATATTTAATACTATATAAATTATTATTAATCCCAGCAAATTATTTATTAGCCCCAATTTTGAAAATAAAATAAATATTGGAACTATAATTGCAGCCACAGGAACCATCTGAGTTGCAAGGAATAGAAAGAGAGTAAGTTTTTTACCGGCAAATCTAAACCTTGCCAGTGAATACCCTGCAAACAATGATATAATCAAGGTTCCTATTGACGCAGTGGTACTTACAATCATACTATTTTTAAAGTATACTGGAAAGTTTGTAGTTTTTATTATATTTGCATAATTCTCCAAAGTAAAATGCTTTGGAAAGTATGTTATAGGTATGGTCACTATCTCCTTAACAGGTTTAAGTGATGTTATTAATATCCATATAATCGGAAAAGTCATAAACACAAAAAATACCACCATTAAAAAGTATCTAAGTGCTTTGCTCCATTTATCTTCTTTGTTCATTAAAAATCACCTGCTTTGTCAAACTTTGTAATTGCTAAAAAAAGTATAGTATAGACAAGTAGTATCACAAAAAATATTACACTTAGTGCTGATGCTTGTCCAAAATCTAGCGCTTTATATGCTTTAAAAATGATATAAGAAGCTAAATTATTTGATGAATTTAAAGGTCCCCCATTTGTCATTATATATATAATGTCTGCAAAACTAAATATCCATATCACTCTAAGTAGCAAGGTTGTAATGATAGTGGGTTTTATGTATGGCAAAGTTATTTTGAAAAATTTTGCAACTTTTCCTGCACCATCTATTTCTGCAGATTCATATAAGGTCACCGGAATTGACTGTAGTGCGGCAAGAATCATTATGGTAAAAAACGGTATTCCATACCAAATGTTTGCCACTATTGCAGAAGGAAGTGCTGTAGTCGTTTGTGCCAAAAATGAAATAGGCTCTTTTATTAAATGTAATTTTAAAAGTATATCATTTATAACTCCATACTGTCCGTTAAGAAGCCATTTCCATATAAGCCCTATTAAAAACCCAGGCACTGCCCAAGGAGCAAGGACTAAGGCTTGATATAAATTTCTAAATTTAAATTTCTTATTTAGCATTAGCGCCAAAATTAGTCCGAGTACAAACTGGAAGCTTATTGAACCAGCAACCCACCAGAATGAGTTCATTAAAATCTGCCAAAAATCTTCCTCTGCAAATATTGCCCTGTAATTTTCAAAGCCATCAAAATAAATATTGGGATCATTAAGTTTGTAATGATAGAATGATGTTGCTATCCCCTTTGCAATTGGGTACCCAATAAAAATAAGCATCAATATTAATCCCGGGATTATATACAGATAAGGTTCGATCTTCTTCTTAAAAGCGTTTCTACCCGTCTTTTTTACTGTTTGTGTTTTTCTATTGTCCAAACCAATACCTCCTTTCAATAGGAATGGAGAATTTCTCCACTCCACTTGATTTTATCGTACTATTTCTTATTGTATTTATTATTTGCAGTTTCTAAATAAGTAGATATGTTATCCATGGTTTCTTGTGGAGTTTGTTTTTCTAGCAAATATCCTTGCAATTCTTGCCCAGCGATTTTCCCTGTAAATTCGCCCCATTCTGGTAAATATTCAGGAGCACTAAATAATACTGTATTCGGATCCTCTATAGTGTTTGTGTAAGCAGCAATCTTGCCTTTTTTAAAATCACTGTTATCAGCAGGTACCTTTGTTGCAGGTATAACTGAATTGTTAACACCCCATTTAAGATTAACTTCAGGACTCATCATATAAGAGATGAATTTCCATGAAGCATCTTTCTTTTCGGACGCAGATGTCATTGAGAAACCAATGTACCCGCCTTGTAAATATCTCTTGCCATCAGGGCCTACAGGACATAATCCTGTTTCAAATGTTCCTTCAGCCATTTTTTCTTCACATGATACTATTACTTCTGAATCCTGAATGATCAAGGCTGTACTACCTGCGGTAAATGCAGCAACTGTTTCTGCATATCCCCAGTTAAGGGCATCCTTTGGAGCAGCTTTTTTATACATATCAGTGAATTTGACAAATGTTTCAACAGCTTCAGGTTTTCTAAACACACACTTACCACTTTCATCGAAGTAATTACTAAATCCCCCATTAGTCATAATGAAGTTCGACATAAGTGTCCAGCTTCCGGCTCCCCCTCTAAACGAATATCCATACTTATTTTTCGACGCATCCGTCATTTTTATTGCTGTATTAAAGAAATCATCCGTGGTTATCGGAACATCAATACCTGCAGTTTTAAGCCAATCGTTTCTATAATACATTGCCTGAAAATACAAACTATGCGGGATAACATAAAGTGTATCTTTATATGCTTTACCAAGCTTAAGACTTGTCTCTGTCAAAGTATCCTTTTGGTCCCATTTATCAAGATATGGTCCCAAATCTTCCAGCTTGCCAGTTGCGCCAACTTCCGAAACCCAGTTTGCCCCCATCTCAATTACATCTGGAAGTTGATTTGCAGCTGACATTGTAATTATTTTATCATGAGCCTGTTCCCATGGTTCAGAAATTAATTCGACTTTTACATCCTTATTCTTTGATTCAAAATCTGCTACAAGTTCTTTTACAAATTTGGTTCTGGCAGGACTGGTTAAAGTTTCCATAAACTGAATAGTTGTTACCTCAGGTTTTGTTGAATCAGCAGCCTTCTTGCATCCTGAAAAAGACATAGAAGAAACCATAACAAACGCTAAAATTACTGATAATTTTTTCAATGTTATTCATCCTTTCTTTGCATAGATTTGATTTTTTTCCTCTTGATTATTTTATTTATTATATGAAGACTGTGTGTACCCCCCTTTTTTGATAGCACTTTTAAGAATTAAGATTCATGTATACCTCTACTTTTTACTTATATTATCCCGATATTTAAAAAGATAACATCGACAAAATAAAGTATTTTAAACAGTACTTCATCTTTTGTAGCCATATAACTTATATTCGGCTAAAATAACATTAATCCTCTTTTATGTAAATTTGGTTATAAACTAACATAAACTAGTAATTTTTACATTACTAGTTTACGTGGATAATGAGTTATGTGAAAACTTTGTAGATAATAAAGGTTTTCCTTTCTTTTTTCTAGAATCATTAATA
>NZ_JAENWL010000100.1 GCF_016650095.1 Clostridium sp.
GGGGTTGTGTAGTAACTGGACAGAAATTCCCGTTACATGTACCAAAATATACCACTAACAAAGATTAATAACTCGTTATCAAAAACGATGGTATTTGAGAATTAATAATTTTACTAAAAATTAATGCATACAATCCATTAAAACGGTTATTAAAACTATTATCAAAAACATATTAACACAAACTACCTATTATGATAATATTAACATATAATTAGGAGGTGCTGCAATATTGAAAATTATAGCTATGGGTATGCAAGGGTAAGCACAGTTCAACAAGATTTAAGCAGGCAATTAGATCTACTTAATCAATATAATTGTATTGAAATAGTAACAGAGAAAATGTCTGGAACAAAAACAAACAGGCCTGAACTAATGCGGTTAAAAGATAAAGTAAGGCCAGGAGATACTATTATTATCGAAAGTTTTTCACGATTGGGCAGAAGTACACGGGATCTAATAGAGCTTGTAGAATACTTCAAAAACAAAAGAGTAACACTGATAAGTATTAAAGAAAACTTTGATACAAATACACCACAAGGGAATCTTATGCTTACAGTTTTTGAGGCATTCAGCCAATTTGAGAGAGAACTCATAGTTCAGAGGACAAAAGAAGGTTTAGAAAGTGCGAGAGCCAGAGGACGGAAAGGTGGCAGGCCAAAAGTTAAAGAGAGGAATATTGAACAAGCTTTAAAACTATATGATTCAAAAGAATATAGCATTAGCGAAATAGTAAAAATGTCTCGAATTAGTCAGGCAACATTATATCGGTATATACATAAACAAGGAAATAGCTCCGAAACTAATATTAATCCTTCTAATGAAAAAACAGCGCAAATCCTCATGAGCATTAGAGTTGAGAACAATAACAAATTTGTACGTGGAAAGAAAAAAGCTAGAGAAAACATTGAGAAATACTTGGATTATTATAATATGAAAAAAACATCTCCAAAGGATGATGAGTATATAATTTTTGTGAAATATAAGAATATTGATGATTTGAAAAATACAGTATATGAGATATTCCATGAATTAGAAAATGAAGCTGATTTGAAGAACTGTTTTACTGAAGGTGAAGCCTGTTGCAATGAACTTGGATTAAAATGGTGAAATAGATTAATTGGTAATTTTAGGAATATAACTCCGAATTCTGCTTCCATTACTACACATACCCCAGAACAACTTGATTTTACTCAGGTATTTGAAAAACAACTTTTAAAATGGGAAAAGGAAGAATATTTGATACCCATTCTACAAATTGAACTATGCCGTCTACAGGCTCAAGTGAAATATTCATATAAAACCTTAAAAGATATTATAGCCCTGGCAGAAGAATTGAAAATGGGAACTATTGAAAAAGTTATGGAGAAAAGTTATGGAGAAAAGTAATTTGGAAATTGGTATAGAATCGTTAAAAAAGTATTTTTAGACCAGTACTCTCAAATGAAATTTGAAACTTTCCTATTGCCTCTGGTTACAGCTATGTTCTTCATACCCCTAAAAAAAGTGATAAAGTAAAAAATAGCCTCCTAGTATATTCCAGGAAGCCTTATGGGTATTTTAAGAGTTACAAGTGCCTTTTAGCTCAATATCCTTCGTTAATCACAACCCAATCATTTTTATCAGCTTCTTTTGCGAGAAGAATTGTCCTTAATATATTAGGCTCCATTGACTTTTCATGAACCTTAAATGCAATTATATTCCAATCTTTGTATTTATCAGGTATTCCACTACTAAGCAGCGGTGAATTTTCTGTGTACTCAATAGAATTAATTTTTTTATCACCCGAAAACCTAGAATAATATTCTCTTGCAACATTTTTAGCATTTTCTATTTCTTCTTTGGAATATTTTTCAACCTTATCACTTAATTCTTCTCCAATATTAATTTTAGGCTGTGCTGGTAAATCGCTTTGAGGCTTCAAGATGAAGTCATCATTTTGACTGATTTTATAATCTTGAAGTTTTGCAAGTATGTTACCATTGTCCTCTAAGCTTATACCAATGGCTTTCGTTTCTTTTTTACCATCTATAAAAACTACTTCCATCACAATAATATCATTTCTTAATGCCTGACTAAGTTTTGCAATAGAGCTATTTGCAGTATCAGTAAGCTGCCTGATAGTATTTTCAGGATTCCAATTAACAACAAGATAGCCATAGTCTGATGTTTTTTTTCCATAAGTTACAGTAAATTGCTTTTCCATACTAAAATTGAGCCTGCTTTCCGTCCAGTCAGTAAAATCTATATATTGATTTTTACAAGAAAATCTGATAGTTTTAATATTTTCACCTTTGATATACATCTGCAGTAGCTGTCCCCGCATTTCACCATCATCATGAATTAAACCAGTCGAAAGCTGAACTCCTGTGTTTGTGATTTCTACATTTTCACCATAAGCATACACCATAAAAGAGTTACCTCCTCCTCCAAAAATAAATACACTAACCGATATTAACAAGCAAAGCATGCAAGCAATAGCTGGGCGAAGAAATCCTTTGAAGCCATGAGAGTATTTTCTTTTAGTTACTGTTCCATGATCCCTTTCATTTAATATTTTATGGAATATTTTGGATTTTTGATCTTCTTTAGGGGTAAAAGCATTAAATAGTTCGTTAATATGATTCTTCATTATACTGCCCTCCTATACTTATTTTTAGATGTTTACGCCCAGTAGAAAGCTGTGTTTGAATAGTACTTGCATTTAAACCTAAGAGCTTTGCAATATCCTTTATAGAATATTCTTCATAATAATATAAATATAGAACTTCTTTGTATTTTACCGGTAAGGAAAGAAGTTTTTCTAAAACTTCACTAACAATTTGGTTATTGTCCCAGCAGGCTATTTCTGGAATATCGTCAACACTAATTCTACGTGATTTCCACCAACTTTTTAAAACATCTTTACAATAATTCTTAGAAGTTAAAATTAACCATGCTTTTTCGTGTTCAGAGCTTTCAATCCTTTTACTATTTTTAAGCAGTTTCATAAATATAGATTGAACAGCATCTTCTGCATCCGCAGTGCTTTGTAGATACATATAGCATAGCCTGTAAACAGTATCCACATTTCGTTGGTATATTTCAGTGAAATTCTTTTCTGTAAGTACTAACGAATTGTTAAACAAAACTTTCACCTCCTACTTATAAAACGATTGACCAATAGCAAATATCCTATTTTAAAAAATATTTTTAAAGCTGCCCAAAGAGGCAGCTTATAATGAGCAAATTTAAATTAATATATAGGTTTTATTAATTGCCTTCGTCTACTACCCGAATCTTTCCTAATCAATGTAATCTCTTTGAATGGGTTATCCGAGTTTTTAATTTTAACAAAAATGAAATAATATTTCCATTTTCATATTTAGAAGAATTATCATACAAATTATTTCTATTAATAAATCGCACAAATTCAACCTTGTGAGTATTTCCATTGTAATATTCTGTTGCAACTAATTCGCATTTTTCAATTTCTTCGCTGGAAAATCCATATTGCTTGCATTAGGTGTTTTTTAAGATACATAAGGTTTATTTGTGCTTGTAGTAATCTCTTGCGGCAAGACTTTAGAAACCAGCTAGCTAACACCTGTATACGATTGGTTGCATCCCAAAAGCGCCAGCAAGGCGACTACCAAAATAATAATATAAGACCATCTCATTTCTCCTTGTTCTATATATATGATAACACAATAATACATAGGCATAAGCCCATGTATTATTGTGTTAAAAATAATTAAAAATTTATACAAGAAAATTTTTAATTAATAAGTTTTATAAAGGATAAATCCATATCCGCCACTTGAAGCTGACTTAAGAGAACCAGTCTTTGTACTTCCTGAATGTGCTGCGTATATAAGATCACCATTTGAGTAGCCAACAACCATCAACGTATGGTATGCACGTCCATTACTATTTAACAAAGATACGGCATGTCCTATGTAACCATAGTTATATGCATCAGTTGTAAATGATGTAAATTTCTTATATCCAACAGCATTACTTTGCCAGTAATTTCTGAAAGCGTCTGCTCCCCTCCATGTTGAGGACACGTTCTTTGTATTGCATGTATTCCCTGTTGAAAACCAGTTAGCAAAATTTTGTGCCGCACTATCCGTTCCCGGAGTACCTTTCATTGACATTCCCATGCCCATCACCCCGAAAAGGTGGAATAAGCAAATTATCCAAGTATTTTTAAGTAACCCTAGAAACTTTATATTAAATATTTCGCGAATTATAAAATGGGTGTTTTTGCCTATCCCCCCGAAAAGGTAAGTTAGTGTATTTTTATATCGGAGGATAGACTACCCCTACTAAAAAGGTGAAATAAGAAAATCACTCATTTGGTACTATTAAATTTAGCTAATTCAAGAATAATTGCATCCATGTCAATAGACTTCGATTTTGCATTAAATTTATAGCTTTTGGATTTTATGAATAGAAATTCTCTATGCTTCTACATTCCTAAAAAGGTTGGAAATACAACTGAAGATACTGTTATTAAGAATGCAGAAATAACGCCTCCTATTATTGCACAGAATATAGACTTCTTAAAATTGAATTTTAGGAATGCCGCGATTGCACTTCCTGTCCATAAACCTGTCGTCGGTAGAGGAATAGCAATAAATAATACAAGTGCAATTTCTTTATATTTTAAAAACTTAGAACAATTTTTATGTAACTTTTTATTAATGTAATTATTAATGCCATTTAACGTTTTATAATTCTGCATCCACTTATATATTCTATTAAAAAATATTAATATAAATGGAACTGGAATAAGGCTACCTATCAGACTTACAAAAAATACTGTTTGTGGATTAAGGTTATAAGTAATAATTCCACGTATAATAGCTCCTTTCTGTTCGATAATAGGAACCATAGACCAGAAAAAAATCTCTAATAATTTCATAAAACACCTCTTTTAATTTTAAATTGACATATGATTTTCGGGTACAGACTACAAGTAAGTATTTTTGACTACTCCTACTAAAAAGTTGGAATAAGCAGATCAATCATTTGGTACTATTTTAAATTTAGCTAATTCAAGAATAATTGCATCCATATCAATAGACTTCGATTTTGTATTAAATTCATAGCGACCATAGAGGTTTATATGCTGCCAGGCAACTGGCGAAATGTGTTTCAATACATCTGAGTCTTCACCGCTTACTTCTCTGTAAGCTAACATATTAGATAAAATGCTTGCATTATAATAAATAATGCAGTTGGCTAGTAGCCGGCCGCATTCACCCCAAATGTTTTGATCTTGTTCCGTCTTAAATCGTAATTTCCCAAAGTTAGCATAAGATATCGCTCTGCGTAATTTATGATAACTCTCACCTCTGTTTAGTGCTCTCTGCACGTTTTGACGTAATGTTAAAGAATCAATATAATCAAGTAAATACAAGCTTTTTAGTATATTATCATACTCCCATAGAGCTCGTTTAGTTTTATTTTTACGTTCATAAGAGCTGAGTTTTCCAATTATAATACTCTGCGTTGTCGTTTTGAGAGCAAGTGACAATATTATACGCTGAATATTATCCCACTCCTCCACAATAAGAGCAGAATTTATCTTTCTTACAGGCTTGATTATCACATCATCATAGTGACTTGGATGATTGAAGCCATACAAAGATTTACTAATTTTACTGTAGACATCTTTATAACGAGGTGCGAACTTATATCCAAAAAAGTTGAGAATAGAAAAATTAACTTCATTTGCTCCATGTGTATCGGTGGAATGAATATCTGGCTTAATATCGGTTGTGTTGTTATACAAAACATCAAAAACATAATGACTTTCGTGTTCATTAGCACCGTGTGTTGATAAGAATATCATGCATACTTTGATAACGATGGAGGACAAAACATAATAAATAAACGAACCCTATCCATTCATTAAGTTGCTTGATCTTATAGACCGAATAATAATCTACTAATGAGGCAAAGTATTTTATGCTTTCATTTGAAATACCTACTATTGGCATCAACTTCTGGGTAAAATTCCATTGGCTCACCTCGATTAGTGCATAATAAAATACCAGTGTGATACACTTTATGAACATTGTGAAGCAAAGAAATTTACATCTTTTTTACCTTTCATAATTTGTGCTCTTCATTTCTTCTACTACTTTTTTAGTTTCTGCCAGTATATTCGGTAATAGCTTTTGCGATAAATTATAATCAAGTAGTAACCTTGCTTTTGGGGTTCTGCTGGTTTGAAGTCAAATTTTTGCTATATAAAGGTTTGCAGATGTCACTAAATGAAGCTATTCCAGTAACAACAATATCCTTTTGCTTTGATATACAATCGCTAAGAATGCTACAAAATTCTTTGTTGTCATCAGCCCTTCAAACTCATTTTATCTCCATCAGCAGGTTTATGGAATTATGTTTTGGGAAATTTAAGAACAGATGAACTGCCTGACATCGCATTGAAGGCACTCCAGGAAGGCTATGATACTCCTTCGTTAAGGATATTAGCAGGATTAGGTAGCGATATTTGGGAAATCAAAGAGTATTTAAAATTGACATTAAAAGAGATGGACATTGAACTACCGAATAAAACATATGCTTGGTTAATGTTAATTAAATACTACATACAACAGATAATAGATAAGAATGTTGACCCAATTGAGGGTGTAGGAAAAGTAATCCACGATGTGTTGATGAAAACAGACTTTTGTAAAGGTAAGGACAAGAAGTATGCGTATAATTATATTGGATTTCATAAGTTATTCGGATTATATTATGACTATGATGATATGACAAATACACTTGTAGCAGTATCTGATAAATACAGGAAAAAGCGAATTATAAAAATCAGAGAAGAAATTATAACAGAGTCGGCTAATTTCATAAAGAATTTCGACATAATAAAAATAGAGTGTTAAATAATATTAGTTAAGAATTGAAATTATATATATCCTTATTACGCATCTTTCATTAACTCCGACATGATAAAAATGGTTCGTTAATCGTAAATAATAATTAGAAAGAATGAATTAGTTATGTTATAAATATACGAAGATTGTTTATTGTTTATATAGCTGGAAGTTGAGGAGGATATGATGAAAAGGTAAATATATCTGCTTTGTCAGTAGATAAGGATTTTATTATTGTTACAGCAGGGAAATACCTGTTTAAGCGTACATTCCGAATTAACAGAAATGAAATTATTTAGGAGCATTAACGGAAATAATGCGAAGATAATTCATGGTGGAGAAAACAATGATTGAGTTTGGGTTGTTGAACAATATACGAAAAGTCTGGAGCAAACTTTTTACCTTTCTACAGACCATACATATCTCATTTATTCCATTCTAAATTTTATTTATCAATCAAAATTAAACTTCCTGATATTGTGCTGAAAATCTCTTATAGCCAAATTTATATAACAGCAATACTCCAAGTAACATTAATATTAAATCATATACAATTATACTGAGCCCTTTTGTATGTGTATTCATTGTTAAATTAAACAATTGCGTCACATTAAAGTCAAATACATTATTGAGAGACCATACCTCAAAGAAAACCCCTGTAACTATCACATAACATACAGGTAGTATAAATGCTATAAACTTCTTTTCAGTAGCTGTTATTACCCCCAAAACAAAGATTGAAAAAGCAGCTGAAGACAGAGCTATAACTAACAATATTATAATAATATATGATATTTTTGAAACGTTATATACACTTATAAATGCACTGTTACCAATATCCGTTGCAACGGTATTTCTTACCCCTCTGATAATAATAAAATATAAAATACAAATACCATGGCTAACTGCAAAAACAATGAAAGTTATTAATGTATTTACTGCTAATTTAACTGTAAAATAAGTTTTTATATTTATAACTTCCAGTAACCTATTTATAAATCCTGACTCCTTATCCTTAATTATTGATGTAGAATAAATTAAACCTGCTACAATTGGGCCTATAAATCCTATATAGGAAAAATGAGTAATTCTTATATAGTAATCTACGCCATCTAACTCGGCAAATGGATAAGATATTTCTTGTAAATAAGGTATCATAAGTAATGTAAAAATTATTAAGATGGAAAATATAGTACGCATGGATAATATTGTTTTTTTAAGTTCTAGCTTAAAATATGTCTTCATATATATGCCTCCTTTATTAATATTTATCTGCTACAGCGCCTATTGTGGCTGCCTTAACATAATTCTTACCCTTTAAGGTTTTTAAAGCCTCCACATCTCCACTTACAACGACTCCTATTATTTTTAAATTATCTTTATTAATTTCACCTTTTCCATTGCTTAAAGTGTTAAATAGACTTTCATATCTACTGCTATAATTTTTCTTTTCTTTGCCTCTGATTATTGCATTTATAAAGTCTTCCTCAGGATTCTTAATTGAAATTCCTTGTCGATCTAACGCCTTTATCCCGTATACACTGTATTCCTCAAGTATTGATTCACCTGAATCATATTTTTTATTTTCTGGTAAGGTATCTACCCAATACCAATTTAAAGTAATACCCTTTGGAATCATAGTTTTGACTTCGTCAATGCTATAAGTTTTGTCTAACGATAGTGATATCTCCATTAATTTATTGCTACCTATTTCATTAAGATTATCTAAATCATTTATATAACTTTCATATTTTATTAATGGATGATAAAACTTCATAACATGCTTGCCTACTTTATTATATTTTGTCATCTCTTCTAAGTCTTTTGATGATTCACCAGAGCTAGCAAATAAATAATCACCCAGGTCACCATAAATACCCTCAATCAAAGGCATATAGGTATATCCCTCTTTATAACTTCCATCAGTTATAGGCTTATCCCCTAAAAACCTATACCTAACATATTCTATTTGCCCAACCATAACTCTGCTATCAACTTGTATGTTCCCAACATAAGCATTAGGCATAGCTATATTAAACCAGTCTCTTACATTATCCTCCTCTTTATTACTCATTGCGCCTAGAATAGTAGCATTTGATATTAACACGATAAAGCTAACAATAATGAATATCATAAAACTTACTATTATAGTTCTTATTGTTGAAAAAGTTTTAGCTTTTTTAATGGTATTATTAAAAGTAGGTTTTTCTTTCACTTCAAACAATTCTCTTAATTTTTCATCATCACTTTTCATACTTATCCCTCCAAACTTTTTTGAATTGTTCCCTAGCTCTAAAGAGATAGGTTTTAACAGTATTTTCATTTATATCTAAGAGTTCCGCTATCTCCTTATAAGACAAGCCCATGTCGTATTTAAAAAACAACAGATTTTTATGAATATCACTGATAGAATTTAGAATTAGAAGAATTTCTTCCTTTTTTTCTACATCCAATATAAAATCCTCAACTAGCTTACTATCTGTTAGGCTTTGTTTAAAAATTTCTTCGTCAATATTCAAATGAATATGTCTACTATTTTTCCTACACAAATCATAATACTTATTAATTGCTACCTTAAAAAGCCATGACGACAACTTAGCAGTCTGTATACCGTCAATGTACATCAGTGCCTTATAGAAGGTGTCTTGGACTATGTCTTCAGCATTGTGTTGGCTACAGCCAAGTTTAATCAAATACTTATGTATTAGCTTCATTTTTTTGTCAAACATCTCTTTGATTAACTCATTGCTCATCATATCCCCCTTCCATAAAGTAGGTAAATTAGTTAATATCTTTAGTTTTGAAGTACTTCTGCTATTATGACGTTTCAAATATAAATATGTATACATTTATTTTACACTAAAAAATAAATCTACCAAATATTTGACTACTTGGTAGATTCTTAATATATATATAATTAATAAAATCTATTATGACGTCCTATTTTACATTTGCGCCTTAATCACTAGAGATATTGTACCATTAAACCCCATTTTTACAAACTAATACAGCCTATTTACATACATTTCATAATTTAAATAGAAACTATAGTTTGATGTTAAACGAATTGCCCTCCGTAAAGGTGTACTTTTTTAAACCATAAATAGAGCGTTCAATATACTTATTTTTTGTGTTTTTGAACGTTCAAATTAATAAATGGTATTTTCAAACGCTTGCTGTGCATGCGTTAGGCTTAATCATAACCATATATTTACACGCTTATAGCCGATTACTGTTCCATTACTACCTATACCCCTAATGCAACTATTAGGGTAGTGCTCGCAAAACGCGGATTTTATACGTTAAGACAGTTATTCCCAAAAGAGTCTTTTATCAAAACATTCTGAGTCGGGGTTCTAAGCCCAAAACCCCGCATTTTTTGAAATTTGAATATATTGTAAAGTTCTTATAATATTTCTCAAAAACATTCCCGAAAGTACCCTATTTCGGGAATGTTTTAATTTATGTTTTCTGAAAATACAGGTTTTAAAGGTCTTAATCATATAAGATCCAACCATCATTTATGGGAAAGTTGATATAAAATCAATTATTCAAGTAA